>JANMLJ010000222.1:0-9151 GCA_031372465.1 Chitinophagaceae bacterium
GAAACAGTACCGGGAACAAAATCAATATTGTTGCCGATATCGGCTTTGCCGCTTGCACCGATCCATGTACCTTTTGGATCATTTACAAACAGAGAAATACCCGGTAAACCTTTAGCTCTGTATTTTTCCAACAATGTCTTAAAAGCAGCATTTTTGGGATGACGGCTGCTACTATCATTCCAGGTTGCCGCAATACCAATGCTTTTTGTTGGCCCGATCTGGGCTTTGCGGCAGGCAAAGAATGAAAGAAGGAGGAGTATTAAAAATAAATTTTTCATAAGTCATTTCGATTTAATAGGTATTTTAATTCCTGCCATCAACATATTGGATGGTAATAATGGCACATATGATTTTATAAAGGGTAATTGAAGGCGTTGCTGGTATTCGAGAAATACGGCCAGCCCCGAAACAGCTATTTTTTTATTGACACAAAAACTAAAACCGGCCATCGCCTGCGGACGGCCCAGGTTGGCTTTCTTTTTGTAAGTGCCATCCTCTTTCAATTCAAAGATTTTTCCGACCGGAATAGCATGTAAGTAACCGACACCCAGTTTGGCAGCTGCGCTGAATGTTTTTAAAAACTTATAGCGGTACCCTAATTCGGAATACAGCACAAAGCTATGCTGCACAAAGCGGTGATAGGAATAACCAACATCGAATGTCTGGAACCAATCATGCTTTTTTTTTGTCTTCCAATTAAAGCCTGTTGCAATTTCAAAACCGGGATGAAATTCTTTGGTAAAAAGGGCACTGAAGCTCCCGAAGGGGAAAGCAGTATGCAGAGTAGTAAAAGCAATGCTGATATGATCCGGTTTATGCTTTTTTGTTGTAGGGTTTTGGGCGCGGGCATTAAAAAAGCAGCAAAGACAGATAAGAAGAGAAATAAGATTTCGTTTCATCAGTTTTGTTTTTTAATAACTTATGATTTACATCTTAAAATTACCGGGTAGTCAGGCTTATATTTAAAAGATACTTATACTAACTGGTGTTACTATTTGTTTACGCTCTCTAATCTCAGTATTTTCCACAGTTCATGATTGCTTTCTCCGTGTTATGTTTGTTTAAGCTAAGCTATCATCATCAATAGTATATGCCAAATGGCAATTTGCAGTTAGCTGTCCCGGTTTGGCAGTTTTTACTTTAATCCGGCTCTTTTGTAGCGGGTTTTAGTAATAATCCGTAATGGAAGAGTCGTTGAAGTAAATTTTTTGCAGTTTTTGCGGATAAAAGTTACTACTTTTTTACAATCCGGTAAAGTTATTTGGCAAATGATGCTGATTGCCAATGGAAAAGATGGAATGACCAAGAGGAAGAGTATATTATTAAAACAAGTTCATAGCTTTAGTTTGTTGCTTTTTCATCTATCATACAAAAAGCAAAATAATAATGAAAAAAATATTTTACATAATTGCAACCGCTTTTTTGCTTTTATTTTTAAGTAGTTGCCTGACAACACTGTATCCAATTTTTCATTCGGATGAAGCAATTTATAATGAAAGTTTACTGGGATACTGGAAATGCGCAGATAAGGACAAAAAGATCAGTTATATGGAGTTTAGGAAGATCCCGGCTTACAGGAAGTCAGAACTTCCGCCAGCCATTCAGGAAATTTCCGATAAAGGTTATTTTGTAAGCAAGATCAGTAGTTTGGGCGATATCACCGATCAATACTTTGTGTTTTTGGCAAAAATTGGTAAAAACCATTACCTGGATTATTACCCGGCTGAAATGCCTTCTCAAAAAAATGTAAACAGGTTTTATAAAGAACATTTTATAAAAGTTCATTCGAATTACCGCTTTGATTTTAAGGACAATAATAATTTTGAGATCAGGTTGTTTGAAAAATCTTTTCTTGACAAATTGATTTCAGATAATAAGATAAATATCCGGCATGAAATAGTCGATGGCAAAAGCCTGATCACTGCTTCTACAGATGATCTCCAAAAATTTATCATTAAATATGGAGATAACCCGGAAGCTTATGCGGGAAACATTAACTATTGCAGCCGCATCTTTGATTATTAAATCTAGTATATGAGAATATATTTAATTCCCTGCTTTTGTATACTGTTGACGTTATCTTCCTGTTTAACAGTTCTGCAATCATTAATAACGCCGGATAATATTATAACAGATAATCGTATCGAAGGGCTATGGAAAGAATCAGATTCAAAAGCTATTCTTGTGCAGAAATTTATGAACAGCAAATTTAAAAATGTATTTACCGATCCCGAAATGAAAGAATGGAAATACACCCGGGATGATTCAATTTATTTAACAAAGCTGTATGTGGTCACTTTCCAGGAAGAAAACCTGGATTATACCTGGCTTGCGGGGTTAGTTAAGATCAGGGACCAGTATTATCTTAACCTTCGGCCGGAAGAATGTTTAGATAGTAAAGGTGAAAAGGCATACGATTTAGGTAAGGAAACATCGAGTATTGCAAAATTGGAGTGGAAAAATAATAATACACTGGCAATTTGTTTTCTTAATGGCGATAATATCAAAAAAATTATTTTAGATGACAGGGCACGCATTAAACATGCGTATGACCCTTTGTTTGGAACATTTGTGATTACCGCCTCTTCCCGTGAGCTCGAACAGTTTTTGGAGAAGTATGGCAATAATGAAAGTTTGTATAAAGGAAGCGACCCCATTATCATCAGACGTAAAATCTGAATACATGACAACCGGAAAAGAATGGATCAATAGCCCCGGGTTACGGCTTCTTCAACATATGCTGTTCTGGATACTTTCTTTTTATGTTTTTTTATACCTTTTTAAAGTAGGCAATAAGCCTGAAAAAATCGATTACGTCTACACTGCGTTATTTCATATTTCTATTTTACCGCCTGTCTATATTAACCTGCTCTTTTTATTGCCGTGGCTTAGAAAGGCAAATAACTGGCTAGTATATTCTTTACTCATTCTTTCTTTAATTGGTTTATTCTCCTGGCTTAATTTAAATTTCTTTTCAACCTGGTCCAATACGCTACTTGTTGATTATTTTTTTATTTCATACTTTAGGTTCATACAGATTGCACTTTTTTTCCTCGTTTATATTAGTATAACCACCTTATTGAAATTATCAAAATCATGGTTTATAGTAAGTAAATTACAGGGACAGTTGCTGGAAGCTGAAAAACAAAAATCAATTAATGAAAAAGAGCTACTCGAACTGGAAGCCAAAGCCCTCCGTGCACAAATGAACCCGCATTTTATTTTCAATTGCCTCAATTCAATTAAAGCAATGATGCAGGAAAAACAAACGGAGAAAGGGGTAACCTATCTGACTACTTTTTCAAAATTGATCAGGACACTTTTTAATAATGCAGATAGAAAGGAAATAAGCCTGTATGATGAAATTGAAACTTGTAAGCTTTATCTCCAATTGGAAGCGATGCGATTCGATACTAAGTTTTCTTATTCAGTGAATGTGGATACGAATATTGATTTGAAATCCATACAAGTTCCTGCACTGATCATTCAACCCTTTATTGAAAATGCCATCTGGCACGGTATTGTTCCAAAAGATGCCGGAGGCAATGTATCATTGAATGTTTCGGGAAAGAACGGTAAATTAGAAATTGTGGTGGATGATAATGGTATTGGCCGGGAGGCATCACAACAAAATAAATCCGTCAGCACACTTACGCATCAATCAAAAGGGGTTAATCTTACACAATCAAGATTGGAATTGGATAATCTTTTACAACAACGACAGGCAAGCCTTGAAACAATTGATAAAAAAGATGAGAAAGGAATAGTTACTGGAACAAAAGTTATTATTACCATTAATGAAGAAATATGATAAAGGCAATTATTATCGATGATGAACAGCATTGCACCCGGGCCTTGATAAACGACCTGCAGCAAAACTGCCCCGGAGTGGAAGTGACAGATATGTGCCATTCTGCCAAAGAAGGCATCATGAGCATAAGGAAAAATAACCCCGACCTGGTTTTTCTGGATGTGGAAATGCCCTGGATGAATGGGTTTGAAATGCTGGAAGTGCTGGGGGATATTAAATATTCTATCATTTTTACCACCGCACATGATGAGTTTGCGGCCAAAGCATTCCGCATCAGCGCTATTGATTATTTGCTAAAACCAATTGATGCCAACGACCTGAAAGCGGCTGTGCAAAAAGTAGAAAAGAAAATGGCAGAGGGCAGCAGCCTTCAGCATATCAGTAACCTGCTCAGCAATATGAAACAACCGGGTGGTGAACAAAAGATCGCTCTTCCACAACGGGAAGGATATGAGTTTGTTGACGTTTCTTCTATTATTTATCTTACAGCAGAAGGTGCTTACACCAAAGTGTATATAAAAGATAAAAAGACAATGCTTATCTCCAGAACATTGGGTGATGTGGAAGAGCTATTGCCCCTGGAAATGTTCCAGCGTATCCATCACTCTACGCTAGTGAATGTTACGTATATCGCACAATTTTTAAGAACGGATGGTGGTTATGTGGTATTGAAAAGCGGGGAGAAATTATCAGTTAGTAAAGCAAAAAAAGAAATGCTGATGGCGAGACTGGGGTTGAAATAGAATCAAGCAAATATATTTTTATGAAGAAAATTTTATTGCTTATCAGCGCCGTGCTTATTTTTTTCCACAGCTATGTATTTGCGGTAAATCAAAAAACAGATACATCCGGCCGCCATATTGTTATCCTCAATGCTTTTGATCCATCGGATAGTAAATCCAGGAAAAATAAGAAGGAACTTTTTACGGAGTTGGCTGATAGCCTGAAAGAATACCTGAATTATTTTCTTACCGGAAAAAATGTAGCGAAAACAACGGTTATGCCCAAACTCCTGAAAGATATTTCTGACAATCATCTGCAGGATATTATGGCTCAAACAGAAGCAACGATGGCAATTGTTATAGTTAAATTGAATGTATATTTTGACCAGACAGGTGTAGAAGTTACCAAAGATTATGATGGTACAAAATCGAGGGATGCATCATATGATATTTGCTGTGAGGTGTTGTATAATATATACCAGCCCGGTGTTTCTATTGTTCCGGTAGAAGAAAAAAATTGCGAATTTTTTACGAAAAGAGATGTTGCAAGCGGTTTACTGGCTGCGGGTCCCGATGTTGTAGGCAAAAAGAAATATACCTATGATATGGTAAGAAAAAACGCGTTCAGGTTTGTATCATACAATTCGTATCTTTTCCAATAGATAAAAAAGTAATTCATTAATCAGGAAAAAGACTCCAGAAAAGTAATACAATCCTTCTTCTTGGGTCATCTGCTTTATAATCAGTTATTTTCGGGTCAGGAAATTTATCTCCTTTTCCTTCAAAGAGGTGCAGTACTTTGATGTCGGTACCATCGGCTGATTTACTGATGGAATATGTCTTTAAAAGTTTGATGACTGATTCGGCTCTTGCACTTGATAGTTCTTTATTCAGATCTTCAGCCGTTGGAGGTCTTCCTGACATTTTTAACCGCTCTTGTAAACTTCTATATAGCCCAGAACTTTCTGAAATGGTAGTAGCATCTGCATATCCTCTTGCCGTGATTATTAATGACAACGGGAAATCCGGGTATTTTTTTATAAAATAGTCAATCTCTTTGGTAGCAGGAGCAAAAACTTTATTGATATTATTGGCATTTGCTGGTGATAGAACATACTGACCGGGCCCGAAAATAAGATCCTGCTCCAGTTTGATAACCGTCGTACGGTTTATCAGTTCATCAATCAGCGCTAATTTATTACCGATTAATTTTGAAGTGCTTTTTGATACGGTTAATGCGGCTTGTAGTCGATCCCAGTCATCTTTATTTACAGAAGTAGTGCCAATCAGAAGGGTGTTCTGGGCAATTAATTTATCAATATCTGTATTTGTCTGGCCAATAAATTTATTCAGCCGGTTGCTGGCGGTATCATCCAATTCATTTTTATCTTTTTTATTTTGAAGTTTCTGATCAAACGATTTTAAATCAGTGCTAAGTTGCTCAAGTTGGGCATCAACCTCCGTCAATTGTTTCTTCGTTGAAGCAACTTGTTTTTGCGGAACACAGGAAAAAAAAGTTACGGTAACAATTAAACAAAAGGATAAAAATAATGCGGTGGATTTTTGCATTGTATAGCAGTTTAGTATGCTCTTTTAAAGGTAGAAAAGTATTTGGCCAAAAAAAAAAGAGTTTATGAACCCGCCAGTAATACCTGCCAGGCCTCGTGTAATTTTCCGGCATCCAATAGTTTTTTGGCATATAAGTGGAGTTCTTTTTCCATTTCTTCGGGGCTTATACTGTAATACTGAATGATCTGCTTCAGATGAGCATCCTCAAATGTAGCGTCAATAAAAGGCAGATCGTGTACATTGGCCAGCTGGCCCAGGTTATTGCCCGAAAGGAATTTGCTATCCTGAATAGATACAGGTAATGCATCAATGCCAATTCCCAATTTTGTATTAGGCTTTTCTACCTGGAAGAGATTGCTTTCATTGACCACACAATACCAATCGCCGCCAAGCCTGGCTACATGATTTATTTTTCGCTGATCCAATTTTTTATTTTCATCTAGTAAGGAGTCATCAATATGTATTACCAGTACTTCGCAGATTACTAAATTGCCTGCTCCGCCTTGAGTACCTAATGGTTTTACTTCAATTACAGAACATTCCAGGTTTACCTTACTTTCTTTTACCATGGGTGGTTTTACCATTGAGGCAGCAACCTCAGTAAAACCCGCTTTGGTAAATTCATTTACCTCTTTTGCAAACTCACAACTGGCCAGCGAAACCTGCTGTACCATATCGTAGGTAACAATATTGATAACCACTTCAGGTACTTCCAGCACATTCTGCAACGTATGTTTGGTGGTATTATCTCTTACCCTTCTTGCCGGTGAGAAAACGACGATGGGGGGATTGGAAGAAAATAAATTGAAAAAGCTAAAAGGACTGAGATTTACATTCCCGGCTTTATCAATAGTACTTGCAAAGCAAATAGGCCGCGGAGCAATGACATGCTGCAGATAATATTGCCTCTCGGAGGCGTTTAAATTTTTAAGATCAAGGATCATTTTTTTATTTTAGCGCAGAGAACATAAGTAAATGGAGTTTACGCGGAGAGAACTTAAAAATTATGAACTATTCTTTTAAATCCATCTTTTAATAATGGGACATTAAAATTAATTAGATAGCCAAGATTTTTATTATATAGTTTCAAATAGGTAATTACCTGAAATTTGAAAATGGGGGCAATTCCATCAGTTGATTTATTTTCTATAATCACTTCTCCTTCTACAAGTAAATCTATTTCATAGGCTTTGCCAAGAGAAATACCTTTATACATTAATTCAACAGGTACCTTAGCTATTACTGCTAAACCTCTCAATTCAATTTCTCTTTTCAAGGCTAATTGATAGGCTGATTCCAGTAATCCTGGGCCTAATTCTTTATGAACTGTTATTGCAGCATCCAAAATAATAGCACCAATTTCATTTAATCTGTCTCTATCCATTTTCTTTGCGTTAACTCTTTATCTCTTGTTCTCTGCGTTGAAATTCTTAATCAACTCTTCTTTAAGTTTAATATACTCCAGTCACTCTCTTCCGCCACAATCGTATTACTCAGTTTTCCCAGTCCATCAATTTCCATTTCTACCACATCATTTGGTTGTAACCATTGTTCAGTATAATTCGGGTCGTTGAGTTTTCCGGTTCCATTTAATTCTAAAAAGCAACCTGTACCAACCGTACCACTACCAATTACATCACCGGGGTATAGATCCACTCCGTAAGAAGCTCTTTCAATTATTTCTGCAAAAGTCCAGTCCATATCACCCACATTTCCATCGCTAACCTGTTTGCCATTTACCCAACATTGCATCCGCAGGTTCCAGGCTGCGCCAATATGATTTTCTTTGGCAGGAATTTCAAATGCCTGTAATTCATCTAACGTAACTAACCAGGGGCCGATAACAGTTGAAAAATCTTTTCCTTTAGCCGGACCAAGATTCAATAACATTTCTTCCATTTGCAAACGCCGGGCACTGAGGTCATTCATGATCATCAGGCCACCAATATAATCATCCGCATTTTCGGCTTTAATATTTCTTCCATGTTTACAGATAACAATAGCTGCTTCCAGTTCAAAATCCAAGTTTTCAAAATGGTCGGGCATACATATTATTTCTCCGGGTCCGGTGATGCTATGGTGATTGGTGAAATAAAAAATTGGGTATTGATCAAACTCCGGTATCATATCTGCTTTCCTGTTTCTTCTGGCCGCAGCCACATGTTGACGGAAAGCATAGCCATCACGGCAACTGGTAGGAAGAGGAACAGGTGCCAGGAGTTGCACATCTTTTAATGGTACTCCTTTATTGCTTGTTCTTGTTCCTTCCCGTAACATAAGTTCGCCTGCCTGCGCAAAAGGGAAAGATTCTTCCCAATACTGTAAAAACATACCCATGCTGTTCGGAAGATCCGGGTGCAGCACCTCCATATCATATATTATGTCATTAACTAATACACCGAGCTGCTCTCTTTCGTCTTTTATATAGGAAACTAATTTCATAATGAATGTGTTAATAGAGCTGCTAAGTTAGGAAGGTTGTTTGTAACTTAACGGTATGAGAAAGTGGATCATTTTATTATTATTACCGGTATTATCATTTGTAAAAAACGAAGAACAGCAAAGCTGGATAAGAATAAATCAGTTGGGTTATACACCTGATGGGGTGAAGTCAGCTGTCTGGTGCAGCAAAAAACAATCAGTAGTCAGCAGTTGGCAATTGGTAGCTGTTGCCACAAAACAAGTGATGTTTAATGGCAAGGTTGGTAATGCATTTGGTGCTTATGGGCCATTTAAACAATCATTCCGGCTGAATTTTTCTTCATTCAAAAGACCCGGGCGATATTTTATACAGGCAGGCGATGTAAAATCACCGGAATTTGAAATTGGTAATGACGTTTATAAAGGGGCAGCAGATTTTTGCCTTCGTTATATGCGGCAGCAACGAAGCGGTTTCAATCCTTATTTAAAAGATAGTTGCCATACACATGATGGGTATGTTTTGTACGGAGAAAAAGAAGGGATCAAAGACAGCACCCATATCGATGTGGTAGGCGGCTGGCATGATGCATCAGATTATTTGCAGTACAGCGCCACATCTGCCAATGCT
>JANMLJ010000236.1:0-32931 GCA_031372465.1 Chitinophagaceae bacterium
GTTAGTGAAAATGGCACTAATTATATTGCTCATTGCATGGATGGAAATAAAAGCTTGTTATCTCATTCTCACATTTCCACACCTTCACATTTGCTGATTTGTATTGGCCCGGAAGGGGATTTTACAAAACAAGAAATTGAAAAAGCCCTTCAGCATAATTTTATACCGGTAAGCCTGGGGGAGACCAGGTTAAGAACGGAAACAGCAGGGGTTGCAGCGGCTGTATTACTTTGCCAGGTCTGATTCGTTCTTTTCTTCTTTTACAATCATTGGTTCGTTTAAACTTACCACCCGTGCTCTTTTCTTTCTGGCACGGCTCATCATGGTCATATTGAGCATTTCAACCATAAAAGAAAAAGCCATTCCGAAGTAAATATAATTTTTCAGATGCAACTGGTGCGCCGCTTCGCTGTCCCATCCTTCAATGATCAGACTTAAACCGATCATGACTAAAAAGGAAAGTGCCAGCATTTTCAATGTAGGGTGTTTATGTATGAATGCGGAAATTTTTGGACTGAATAAAAACATGATGGACATGGCAATAACAACCGCTGCAATCATTATCTCCACATGTTTTGCAGTGCCACCGGCAGTAATGATACTATCGAAAGAAAATACTGCATCGATCAGCATGATCTGACCAATCGCATTGCCCAACGAAATGCCTTTATTATTTTTATTGAGTTCATTGGGGTCATCACCCTCCAGTTTTTCATGAATTTCTTTTACTGATTTATAAATAAGAAATAAACCTCCCAGTATCATAACAATACTGGCGAGATCAAATCCTTTTCCTGCAAGTGTAATAACGGATTTGCCTTTTTGGGTAAGCAGCCATCCTAATCCCATTAACAATAAACTTCGGGATATAATACCAGTGATCATCCAGATTCGACGTGCTTTTTGCTGGTCTTTTTCCTTTTTTATCCGGTTCAGGATAATGCTGACAAATATGACATTATCAATTCCCAACACCACTTCCAGAACGACTAATATAAAAAAACTGATAATACTTTCTGAAGTAAATAAATATTCCATAACAGTTTATAAAAATTTACAAATTCGTTTTACTATACCCGGACCTTCATAAATAAAACCTGTCCATACCTGCACTAATGATGCGCCGGCTGCAATCTTTTCTTTGGCATCCTCCCCGGTAAAAATACCACCCGATGCGATAACAGGTAATTGTCCTTTTGTTCTTTCGCAAATATACTTCACTACTTCAGTGCTCCGTTGTTTTAGTGGAAGGCCGCTTAGTCCGCCAGCTCCAATATTATTGAGTCGGGAGTCAGGAGTCGTGAGTCTGGTTCGGCTTATAGTGGTGTTTGTTGCAACCAGCCCATCTAATTTTATTTCAAGAGCAAGGTCAATAACATCATCTATCTGTTCTGTGGTAAGGTCAGGGGCAATTTTTAATAATATTGGTTTGAGAGTAGCTTGAGTTGTGTTAATCAGCTGGAGATGCGATAAAATTTTTCGCAGTGATTCTTTTTCCTGTAATTCACGAAGCCCGGGTGTATTGGGAGAACTTACATTCACCACAAAATAATCTACGAAGGGATGAAGTTCTTTAAAACAAATTTCGTAATCTTTCCAGGCGTCTTCGTTGGGAGTTATTTTGTTTTTACCAATATTGCCACCGATGATGAGCCGTGAATGGTGAATAGTCAATGGTGAATGGTGGACTTTAGATTTACTATTCACTATTGACCATTGACGTAGTCTTTCTGCAATCACATTTACGCCATCATTATTAAATCCCATTCTGTTAATAAGGGCTTTATCTTTTGGCAGGCGAAATAAACGGGGTTTATCAATTCCTGCCTGGGGCAATGGGGTCACAGTTCCTATTTCTATAAAACCAAAACCAAGACATTCCAGTTCTCTCAAATATTTTGCATTTTTATCAAAACCTGCTCCAAGCCCAACAGGATTGGAGAATTGAATAGTTTTCTTGCCTAAAGTGAGAAAAGTGGGAATATTATTTGTTGGCTTAAATAGTCCCGTAATAATTTTCTTAAAACCAATAGTGCAAAGTAGCTTCAGGCAATTCATCGAAAAATAATGCACCCATTCGGGTGAAAACCAAAAAAGAATACTGCGTAGTAACCGGTACATATTGGCTGCGAAGATAGGGCTACAAAAGCCCTCACCAAAGCAGAACCGGGTGAATGATAATTAAATCAAAATATCTATCTTTGATATAAGGTTGCATAAACAACCAATAGTGTGGGTAGTTAGCGATGTATAGTTTTTAATGGCTGCTGTTTTTAACGTTTGCCTTTTCAAATTATAAAGAACTACAGACCACCAACTACAAATTAAAAAACTTTTTATGCAAGAAGCATATATCATAGCCGGTTACAGAACAGCAGTGGGTAAATCTAAAAGAGGTGGATTCCGTTTTTATCGTCCGGATGACCTTGCCATTGAAGTTATAAAAGGATTAATGGCTACTATTCCTCAACTGGAAGCTAAACGGGTAGATGATGTATTAGTAGGTAATGCTGTTCCGGAAGCTGAACAGGGCTTACAGTTTGGACGTATCATTTCTGCCAGGGCATTAGGTTTTGATGTGCCGGGTGCAACGGTGAATCGTTATTGTGCCAGTGGGTTAGAAACCATTGCCATGGCCACTGCCAAAATCAGGATGGGTATGGCAGATTGTATCATTGCAGGTGGAACGGAAAGCATGAGTCTGGTTCCAACAGCAGGATGGAAAACTGTTCCATCTTATAAAATTGCCAAAGATGATCCTGATTATTATTTAAGTATGGGATTGACGGCAGAAGCGGTTGCCAAAGATTATGCTATCAGCCGGGAAGCACAGGATGAATTTTCTTATCAGTCACACCAGAAAGCAATTGCAGCGATAAAAGATGGTCATTTCAAACCTGGAATTCTTCCAATAAATGTGGAAGAAATTTATTTAGATGCAAAAGGGAAAAAGCAACAAAGAAATTATTTAATGGAAACGGATGAAGGGCCAAGAGCTGATACATCTGTTGAAGCATTAGCTAAATTAAAACCTGCCTTTGCTACCGGTGGAGTAGTAACAGCAGGCAATTCTTCACAAACTTCTGATGGCGCAGCTTTTGTAATAGTAATGGGGGAGAAGATGATGAATGAACTGGGATTAAAACCTATTGGCCGCCTGGTGAATTGTGCAGTAGCGGGCGTGCATCCCCGTATTATGGGAATTGGGCCTGTAGCAGCAATACCCAAAGTGTTGAAGCAGGCAGGTATGAATCTTTCACAAATTGATTTAATAGAATTAAACGAGGCCTTTGCATCTCAGGCATTGGCTGTAATCCGGGAAGCCGGACTTGATCCTTCTAAAGTAAATATTAATGGTGGTGCTATTGCCTTGGGTCATCCGCTGGGCTGCACTGGTTGTAAGCTTACTATTCAGAACCTGGGAGATATGAAGCGGTTGAATAAAAGATATGGTATGGTGACTGCCTGTGTTGGTGGTGGACAGGGGATTGCAGGCATTATTGAAAATTTATAGACTATTCTTTTTTAATATATAACTCCGTTTGGTCAACGAATTGTCATTTTATTTTAAGCAAGGTCATATTACTTCGCGTTTTACTATTGGATTGCAAAGAATTGGGAGTAATATTTGTTAATATAATATTAAACCATTTTGTATCTTTCAGGTCAGTATTCATCGCTGAACCAAAATTATAGCTATGGACAGAAGAGATTTCCTCACTGCTAAGCGCAGAAAAAAGCCAGCTGATTCAGAACAGGCATCCAGAAGTATTACTTCTGGTATCAATCCTTATTCCGGCCAATGGACGGAAAATGAGATTGTGCATTTGTTGAAACGAACTATGTTCGGTGCCAAAAAAGCCGATGTCGATTATTTTAAGGGCCGTACGGTAAGTCAGGCTGTAGATGAGTTAATGAACCCTGCAGCTCCGCAACCGATGCCTCCCATAAAGGAGTATGTTACTTCTACCCAACCAGGAACACCCGACACTAATATTATGCAGGGAACCACCTGGGTAAATGACATAAATAATGATGGTACGGTTCAGTCTCAACGAAGAGCTTCTTATAAAAAGTGGTTGACCGGGATATTAATAAACCAGGATAGAAGTATAAGGGAAAAACTGGTGATGTTCTGGGTTGATCATTTTGGAAATGAGACCTCAGATGTAGGTAATACTAACTGGTCTTATAAACAGCATGATCTTATTCGTCAATATGCCTTTGGCAACTTTAAACAATTGGTCGATGCTATTTCAAAAGATGTATCCATGCTGCGTTATCTGAATGGATATTTAAGTGTGGCATCAGCACCTGATGAGAACTATGGCCGTGAATTATTGGAATTATTTACAATTGGAAAAGGACCTGACTCAAAATATACCGAGAGTGATGTAAAAGAAGCTGCCAAAGCATTAACCGGCTGGCAGATTAATGGCACCACTTATATGCCGATATTTACTTCCAGCAGGCATTCTGCCGTCAATAAAACATTTTCTTCTTTTTTTAATAACACGGTTATTACCGGCAGAACCGGTGCTACTGCGGGTCAGCTCGAATTGACCGACTTGTTGAATATGATTTTTTCAAACCAGGAAGTTGCCAAATTCATAGTTCGTAAATTTTACCGCTTCTTTGTTTATTATACAATTGATGCTACAACAGAAACAAATGTTATTACACCGTTAGCAGATATTTTCCGGTCAAATAATTATGAAATACGCCCGGTGCTAACAGCACTTTTTAAAAGTGAACATTTCTTTGATGTATTAAATCAGAATTGTAATATCAAGAATCCGTCTGATCATGTTATTGGTTCAATTCGCGAAATGAATACTGTTTTTCCTCCACTTACTGATTGGAATTCCAATTATACATTGTGGAATTTTTTCTATTCCACTATGGTCAATTTAGGACAGAACATGCATGACCCGCCCAATGTATCCGGTATGCCGGCATATTACCAGCAACCACTCTACCATGAAATATGGATAAATGCTGATTCATTACCAAAGCGTAACCAGTTTACTGATAATATGTCCAATAATGGCTATACCGTAAATGGTATAAAAGTTGCATTCAATTTTGTGGATTATGTAAAACAATTCAGTAATCCGGGCAATCCAAATGATGTAATTGATGATGCACTTAAATTTATTTTCCGCAATCAATTGTCTTATGAATCAAAAAAGACAATTAAAACGCAAATACTTTTAAGCAACCAGCAGTGGGATTATTACTGGACAAATGCATGGACAGCTTATATTGCCAGTCCTACAACCGCCAATTTTAATATTGTTAATACCAGGTTGAAGTCATTGTTCCAGTATTTCTTTAATCTGGCAGAATACCAATTATCATAAATCATCTTTTGCATCTTAATACAATCAAAATGAAAAGAAGAGATTTTTTACAAAAAAGCTTACCAGCAGCCACTTTGTTGCCGGCACTGATAAATGGATATTCTGTAAATGCTTTTGCAGCAGACTCTCCGTTGGTACAGGCATTAATGCGGGGTACAACAGATACAGATCATGTATTGGTAATTATTCAGCTTTCTGGCGGAAATGATGGTTTGAATATGGTAATTCCTATATCTACCTATTCAAGTTATTACAATGCAAGAACCAATATTGCTATTCCGCAAAACAGGATTCTGGCATTGGGAAGCAGTGGTACTGGTATACACCCGTCAATGACAGGAATGCACAGTATTTTCAATGCGGGAAACATGAAAGTATTACAGGCAGTTGGTTATCCGCAACCAAATTTATCTCACTTCCGGGCTACTGATATCTGGATGAGTGGATCTAACAGTAACCAGGAAGTATTTACCGGATGGGCCGGGCGTTACCTGAATTATGAAAACCCAAATTTCCCGGTTGGATATCCGAGTATAAGTGCGCCAGATCCATTGGCCATTCAGATTGGTTCTACTACTACGTTAACTACACAGGGTCCTGCTGTAAATATGGCGATGAGTATAACTAATCCTAATTCTTTTTATAATTTATTAAATGGCACTACTGATCCGGTACCTGATACACCTGCCGGAAAAGAATTAAAATATGTCCGGCTTGTTTCACAGCAAACCCAAAAATATTCTACAGTTATACGCACTGCTGCTAGTTCAGTAACACAACAGGTAACGTACCCAACCAATAATAGCCTCGGTGACCAATTAAAAATAGTATCGCGGTTAATTAAAGGCGGCCTTAAGACAAGGATTTATATGGTAAGTACAGGAGGATTTGACACGCACTCTGTACAGGCAAATGCTGACACTACCACCGGAGCCCATGCTACATTATTGCAAAGATTATCTGATGCTATCAAGGCATTCCAGGATGATTTACAATTTTTAGGTATTCAGGACAGGGTAATAGGTATGACCTATAGCGAATTTGGACGTCGTATTAAATCGAATTCCAGTGTTGGTACAGACCACGGTGCTGCAGCACCTATGTTCCTTTTTGGAACGAAGATAGAGCAGGGTGTATTGGGTGATAATCCTACTATACCAACGGTAGCTTCCGTAAATGATAACGTTCCGATGCAGTATGATTTCAGAAGTATTTATTCAACCATTCTGGAAAAATGGTTTTGCCTGGATAAAACAGTAGTGGCAGGATTATATCCTCCGAATATCAATAACCAGTTGCAATCATTGCCTTTATTCAAAAGCAGCATTACCTGCAATGCAATTACACCTCCTTCTGATCCGACGTTTGATGCCATTATTTCTAACTCTCCCAATCCATTTACAGAGAGTACTACTATCAGATTCAGAACTGAAGGTGGCCATACGCTGATTCAAATTATAGATACTTTAGGCAGGGTAATAAGAAATTTGCTGGAAAAAGATTATCTAACAGCTACTGTTGATACAGTAACTTTTGATTCAGGTGGTTTACCTACCGGTATTTACTATGCACGTTTTCAAAATGGAGTATTGCAGAAAGTAAGACCAATGCTGAAAGTAAGATAAGAACTTCGTTAACTATAAATAATAATCCCCGTCTCATTTCAAACGAGACGGGGATTGTTTTATCAGTTCTCAAGTTAATTAATCAGATTGACGATGCCCTGCATTAACCCAATCTGTAATTTTTTGTTTATCTACGGTAGTTAAAGGGCTATTAGGGGCCTCTGGCATTCTTGTTGGCAGGTTGTCTACTGCCCGCATTTTTATCCTGTCCCAGTTGTTTATTATACTGGCATCTGTATCAAAGTTTTTACCACCACTATTGCCACCATTGCGATGACAAGGGCCGCAATAGCCCGTTACAATTTGTTTTACAGCTGCATATTTCGGTCCATAGCTCAAAATGGTAAACTGGGCGGTATCAGTGCAACCTTTTTGATTTTTAATAGTAACAACATAATTACCTGCAGCAAGGTTAGTAAAATAAGGGGAAACCTGATAGCTTCCACTATTAATCTTATAGGTTATTGTATCGCCTTTTGGTTCCAAAATGGTAATTGTTCCGTTGTTGAGGGTGCTCACTGCTTCTGTTTTTGTAGAAACAAATGTGTATTTAACGCCGGTACAGGGGTCTGGTTTTACAGGAGTATCCGTTTTATTACAAGCAACGATTAAAAGGACTGACCCAGTCAATAAGCAGTAGATGAGTTGATTTAGTTTCATAGTTGCTTTGAATAATTAATCTTTCCCGGGTTTAAAAGTAAAGCCGTTTTGTTTTACAAGGTAGAAAAATATGTTGAAATTTTAGACAATTTAATGGCAGATCCTTTACTTTCCTTTTGCGTTCAGGTATTGTAACAGGTAATATCTTTTGAAAACTATTTTTTTAAAATTAAATGTAACTATGTTGCAATTTTAGTATCTTGCAATTTCTTGAATAAGCAGCCGCTCATACTACGTGTTACAGCATTTTTCTTGCTGCTTGTCTTTTCTCAAAAGATCGGGGTAGGTTTATTATTACATAATCTCTTTCATGACAACACGGTAAGCAGTAGAGTTTTTGACCAACAGCATCAAGACGGAAAGGGGACCACTAATACTTGTAGCTGTGTGGATGATTTGCTTATGCCATTTACAGAAACAACAGAAACAATTTTTTCAAAACCCTTGATAATATTTACTGAACAAGGTGCTTTTATTGAAGAAAATACCTCATTTTTCAAACCCGTATTTTCCTTTCTTCGTGGCCCCCCCGCCAGTAACGTATAATAATTCCTGTACCAGGCTCCGTCTTGTTGTGCAGATAGGGTATTCAATCCATTTTATTATTTAAGTTACTTAACCGGTTGCAACTGTTTTTGCAACATTTTACTACAGGCATGAAAAATATTTTTTTACATATTGCGCTACAACTTTCAGCAGTATTTACGGTGACTGCTCAACATAATTTGGTTACAGTCAGAGAACTTCGTTCAACTTATCCGATCACTAAAGTTACATTAACCGGAAGAATACTGGATGCGAAAACAGGAGAATTACTGCCTGGTGCCTCCGTTTATTTTGCGGATGATAAAATCGGAACATTAGCTGATGCAAATGGAAAATACAGTTTAAGTAATATTCCTTCCGGTCATCATGTTATTGAAATTTCATATGCTGGTTATGCCACTTTAGTAGAACACCTTGAGCTAAACAGTGATACGGAAAAGGATTTCAAACTTTCTTCGGTTGTAGTCGAAAACCAGGGAGTGATTGTAACAGGTGTTTCAGGAGCTACAAGCATTCGTAAAACACCGGTGCCGGTTACATCGATAAAGAGGGCTGCATTATTGCAGGCATCATCAACAAATATCATTGATGCATTAAGTCATGTTCCTGGTGTATCGCAGCTTTCAACAGGACCGGCTATATCAAAACCTTTTATCCGTGGATTGGGGTATAACAGGGTAGTGGTGGTGAATGAAGGGGTTCGGCAGGAAGGCCAGCAATGGGGTGACGAACATGGGGTTGAAATAGATGAGCTAAGTGTTGGACGGGTGGAAGTATTAAAAGGACCGGCATCATTGATGTACGGCAGTGATGCAATTGCCGGGGTAATAAATTTTATCACTAATACTCCAGTTGCTGAAGGAACAATGAAAGGAAATCTTTTATCCAATTATCAAAGTAATAACGGACTGATGGCTTTCAATGGAAATGTTGCCGCTAATAATAATGGATTGAACTGGAATTTATATGGTACGTATAAATCGGCCGGGGATTATAAAAATAAGTATGACGGTAAAGTGCTGAACTCAAGATTTAACGAGAAAAATTTTGGTGGGTATATTGGTATCAATAAAAGCTGGGGTTATAGTCATATTATTTTTAGCCGGTTTGATCAGCGAATTGGCTTAATAGAAGGTGAACGGGATAATGCAACAGGCATGTTTATGTTGTTTAGTGGTACTCCTATTGAAAGAATAGCTACGAAAGCTGATCTAGACTCGAGAGATTTATTTGTTCCACAACAAAGAGTTCAGCACAATAAATTTATTCTGGATAATAATTTTGCGATTAATAAAGTCAGGCTAAAAATTAATCTTGGTTATCAAAACAACCTGCGGCAGGAGTTTGGTAATCCGGAAGATTCGGGGGAGAAGAGTTTATTCTTTGATCTGAAAACAATTAATTACAATGTACAATTGCAATTGCCGGAATTCAAAGAATGGCATACTACTATTGGTGTAAGCGGAATGCGACAAAATAATGAGAACAAAGGGGAGGAGGTATTAATTCCGGCTTACAGCATTTTTGATATTGGTGGCTTTGTGTATTTGCAACGATTATTTAAAAATGCCACATTGAGTGGTGGTTTGCGATTTGATAACCGTTCTGTGGATGCTAAAGAATTAAAAGAAGGAGTCAATATAAAATTCAAAGCCTTTAACCGGTCATTCTCCAATTTTTCAGGTAGTCTGGGTATTAGTGTTGAGCCAAGTGATGTGATTACTGTAAAAGCAAATATTGCAAGGGGATTCAGGGGGCCTGCATTAGCAGAGCTCGCCAGCAATGGTGCTCATGAAGGAACCAACCGATATGAGTATGGCAATCAAACCCTGGGTTCAGAAACCAGTCTTCAATTAGATGGAGGCCTTGAACTAAACTATGAACATTTTAGTATTGCGGCCAGTGCTTTTTATAACAGGATGAATGATTTTATTTTTTACCGCAAATTGGAATCAGTTTCCGGTAGCGATTCATTGGTGAATGTAAATGGAGATTTTATACCTGCCTTTAAATTTGACCAGCAAAATGCGAAACTGGCTGGTATTGAAGGATCAGTTGATATTCATCCGCATCCAATGGATTGGTTGCATTTTGAGAATACTATTTCATTTGTTCGTGGAAGGTTTGATAAAAGCATTGATGGCAGCATTAACTTGCCCCTGATACCTGCGGCAAGATTAGTAAGCGAACTAAGAGGTGATTTTAAAAAGACAGGCAAAACATTTCATGGCTTGTATGCAAAAATAGAAGCCGATAAAACATTTTCACAAAAACACCCATTCTCCGGCTATGATACTGAAACGGCAACTCCCGGTTATACGTTATTAAATGCCGGATTTGGTTCTGATATTGTTGGTACTAAAAAACAAATAGTATTCAGTATTCATTTTGCCATTAATAATATCAGCGATATCGCTTACCAGAACCACCTGAGCCGATTAAAATATACCGCTGAAAATCTGGTAACCGGCAGGAACGGTGTGTTTAATACAGGGCGTAATTTTTCTGTGAAACTCAATATTCCGTTGAATTTTGCAAAAAAATAAGTACTGGTAATTGGTGATGATACAATGGCACGCAGAGGAAAGTAGGGCGCGGAGAAACGAAGTATCAATTTTAAGACCCTCCTAACGCTTATTTAAGTGTAAAGAAATTCTTTGAAGTAGTTGGTTTCTTTTTATTGAAGTAAATTGCTGCATGGAAATCACTTTCAATACACCGGCACTATTGTTTCCGGCTATCAGTTTATTATTGCTGGCTTATACGAACAGGTATCTTGCGTTGGCAAGTCTTATCCGGAAATTGCATGATGAGTATATGAAAGGGGAGAAGAAAACACACCTTTTAAATCAGATTAAAATTCTCCGCTTACGCATCAATATGGTGCGTCAAATGCAGGCGCTGGGCGTTTTTAGTTTTTTATGTTGCGTAATAACGATGTACAGTGTGTACAAACAATGGGGCGATTTTACCAGTTATTTTTTTGCTGCCAGCCTGTTAAGTTTGTTGGCTTCATTAGTTATTTCTTTGCTTGAAATTTCGCAAAGTACCAAAGCCCTTGAATGGGAGTTAAGTGATATGGAAGAGCTGGAAAAGTCCAATTTTTTCAGTGATTTATGGAAAGGAAAAGAGAAAAAAGAACCGTAGATTTACATTGATGAGAATAAGATTTCAACAACTTTTTTTTTATAGTGCCATCATGGTTTTACTACTGGCCTGTTCCAAAGGCGATGATACTACCGACAATACCTTCACCGGTGGTCCGCATGTAGTAACGCCAAATGATACTACCGCTCCGGAGATTACCATCTTAACACCAACGTTGAACCAGGTATTTGCCAATGGCGGTGTCATCAGTATTACAGGAAAAATTACTGACGATTTTGGCTTATACCGCGGTACTATCCGTGTTGTTAACAACGCAACTGGTACTATTTTAATGAACCAGGCTTATGAAATTCATGGTCTTCTGCTTTATAATTTCAGTATTAATCATACGGTTGCTGCCCTAACTGCATCAGATTACACTATCACGGTATCATTTGAAGATCATGGATATAATGCAACTACCAAATCGGTAAAAGTGAAAGTAAACCCCTGATTTAAAGCCGTTGCATCAATTTAACCACAGTCTCCCAGCTTCCTCCATTATACACTTTTTTTAAACCTTTTGCTTTTAGAATTTGCAATGCAGTACTGCTGCGTTCGCCAGAGTTGCAACAAAGAACAACAGGCTTGTTTGCTTCTTTTAGCCGGAGGGCACTGGCTCTTATCCTGTCTACAGGAATATTAAATGCATCAGGCACATGCCCTCTGTCAAATTCAGTTCCTGTGCGTACATCAATAATAATGGCTCCTTTTCGTAAAGCACTTTTTAAACTGCCTGAACCAAAATTTAAAAATGATAATAGTCCCATTTTCGTTCCCTTTAACGTTAGTCCTGATAAATTTTATTTCACCGAAATATTTAATATGGTACGTTATACCACACTCGGTTTGTTTTTTCTTTCACCAATCTGCTGACGCCACATGGCATAGTATAAGCCTTTCTCTGCCAGCAGTGACTCATGATTGCCGGTTTCCACTACATCTCCTTTTTCCAATACATAAATTCTATCGGCATGCATGATAGTAGATAAGCGATGAGCAATAAGGATACTGATCTGATCTCCCAGCCGGGAAATATCTTTTATAGTGTCGGTGATTTCTTCTTCTGTTAGTGAATCCAATGCCGAAGTCGCCTCATCAAAAAGTAACAATTTAGGTTTGCGGATTAAAGCCCTGGCTATGGATAAACGTTGTTTTTCGCCACCACTTAATTTCAATCCACCTTCACCAATCATTGTCTCCAATCCTTTTTCAGCTCTTGCCAGCATATTTTGGCAGGCAGCTTTATTTAATACATCTTTAAGATCTTCTTCGCTTGCCTGAGGATTTACAAACAAAAGGTTTTCCTTAATCGTTCCTGAAAAAAGCTGTGTATCCTGTGTTACAAAACCAATTTGATTTCTCAGGTCTTCAAAGTCTATACTTGTCTCATCAATTCCATTATAAAGAATACTTCCTTCCTGCGGCCGGTAAAGTCCGACAAGCAGTTTCATCAGCGTGGTTTTACCAGAACCCGAAGGACCAACAAATGCTATTGTTTCTCCTGTTTTTACTGTAAAACTGATATCATTGATTGCTTTATGGGTTGCAGTGTGATGTTTAAATGCCACATGGTCAAATTCCAGTTTTTGAATTTGTCCAAGGTGTTTTGGATTATCAGGTTGAGCTTCCGGCGACTTTTTCATGAGATTACCAAAATTTTCTAATGATGCCTGTGCTTCCCGATAGGTAAGAATAATATTACCGATTTCCTGTAATGGCCCGAATACAAAGAAGGAAAAAATCTGCATGGTTACTAATTGACCTGAATCCATCTTTCCCTGAAAAATAAATAATAGCAATAGAAATAAGATAACCTGCCTCAGCGTATTAACGAAAGTTCCCTGTACAAAACTGATACTGCGTATACGTTTTACTTTGGTTAATTCAAGACCCAGTATTTTGAACGTATTTTTATTCAGCCTGCTTACTTCCTGCTTGGTCAGACCTAAACTTTTTACCAGTTCAATATTCCGGAGAGATTCGGTGGTGGCACCGGCCAATGCGGTAGTTTGTCCAACAATTTTCTTTTGAATAGTTTTTACTTTTTTACTTAATAGGTTTGAAATTATGGTAAGTAAAAATATTCCTCCAAAATAAATAAGTGGCAGACTCCAGTGAATAGTGGTGGCGTATACAGCCACAAAAAAGATACCTATAATAACCGGGAAAAGAATATTAATAAATGCAGCTACAAATTTTTCGGTATCAATTCTTACTTTTTGTAGTACACTTAGCGTTTCACCACTTCTGGCATCTTCAAACTCCTGGTAGGGGAGCTTCATGGCATGTTGTAAACCCTCTGTAAAAATAGTGGCACCAAATTTTTGCGTAATCAGGCTTAGAAAATAATCCTGGAAAGCTTTGGCAATCCGGCTTATCATAGCAACGCTGATGGAGGCAAGCAAAAGCCATACAACTCCATATATTACTTTAGGCTTTTCAATTTTGGTTATGACACCGGATGCGTCTGCTTTAATGCTTGTATCGACAACAGTTTGTTTGGTAAAAAGGAATTCGTTCCAACCGAATGGATGAACTTTTTCATGATAAGTACCAAGATTCACCAGTTTACCAAAAATAATAGGGTCTATTAATGAAAACCCGATATTGACAGCAGCCAGTAAAAGCACCAATCCGACCAGCCATTTATAGGGTTTCAGGTATTTTAAAAGGATCTTCATGTTTATATTTAAATAGTAAAGGTAAGGGGAGTACAAAAATTGTGACAAGCGTAAAATCGGTTAAAACGGCATCACTTTTTTGACAGCACCTACCGAATATACGAATCTCTCTGAGTTCCGTCAGGCAAACTGTCAGGAAAAAATATCTGGGGAAAGGTGATATAGCTGTTCACCACTTTTTTTGTATTTGCATAGGCCAGCAGGTTATCAGCAATATATTGAATAGGGGTTTGCATATTGATCAGTTTTTCTGCTCCAACCCGGTTGATGGCATAAGCTAACGTATAATCATGAAAACCTGCTTTTTTAAGGTTTTTTGAAAAGGGTTTTGCAATGAGGTTATGGACTATCTGATGATTCCATTTCGCTCTAAGTATACTATGGTCAAGATGATAAATAAATTTTTTGAATCGGGCACCAAAATTATTGATTCCGTTTCTATTCCATCCCCACATGAGCAGTTCGCAGTCCGGCGGAATCTCTTTCAGAATTTCTGGTATTTGACTTACCATTTTTTCATCCGGTACTGCATCATCTTCAAAGATCAGAATTCGTTGATAATTTTTAGCCAGCATTTCTTCCATTATCATTTTATGGCTCCAGGAGCAGGCAATTTCTCCCAATTTCATTGTTTTATTGAAACGATGATTTTGCCTGGTCAGTTCTTCATTAAAAATACCATTCTCTTTTACTTCTTCCATTGTAAAATTATTTTTATCGGCTCCATAGAAAAAAGTAAAATCTAAACCTTTAAACCGTTCAATAAATAATTCTCTTCTTGTTATTGCCAAGGCAATACTAAGTACATATATTTTATCATAATACTGGTTGAGTAATTGAAAATATTCTTCCATATTATCAGAATTCTGGTAAAGATAAAGAACCTTAAACTTTTAATTGGTTACAAGGGGAGAGGGAAATTTTTTGTTGTTTTTACTTTAATGGCCTGGTTGATATGACGGTGTTCATGCTGGATTACTAGCTTGAAAGTATTTCTTAAACTATAGGTTATTAGTTTTGATGCCGGGGAAGTAATATGTATTTTGTCAATATTAAGTTTGCTGCAACCAGCAATATACTCCAGCAAACTATCCAGATGTTTATGAAATCTTTCCAGTATTTCCAGATTAATATTGCTTTGTGACGGGAGAAATACTCCGGGAGCTATCATTTTTTTCCGTGGCTTTTCTTGTACCTGTGTAGTGAGCACTTTCCCCAATAAACCGCTGAGCGGGCTCCAGGTTTCCCAAAAATTCATTTCATGTGTTCCTGCTGTAATTTTTTTAAGTACCGGGAAGTATAAACAATCAGCCACTATCAGGTGATCCAGGCATTGGCCAATACTCCAACTTTCTTCTCCTGGTTTCCAGTTTAATTGAGTTGTAGTCAACTGACTGAACTCAGCTTTTACTTTTTGCTTTGCCTCATTTCCTTTTAGCAACATTTCCTGTATAAAAATTACATCTTTCACTACAGATCTTGTTTATACTACAAAGCAACTAATTTTATTTTAATAATAATCAGCCTGCCCACCCTTCCCGGTCCAGGCTTCTGTATTGAATGGCTTCAGCAAGGTGTTCAGGTTTTATATCATCACTTTGTGACAGATCTGCAATTGTTCTTGCAACTTTCAAAATCCGGTCATAGGCCCTGGCAGACAGATTCAATTTCTCCATCGCTGCTTTTAATAAGCTGGCGCCAACCTGGCTGATCACACAGATTTCTTTCAGCATCTTACTGCTTATTTGTGCGTTGCAATAAATACCCGGATTGTCTTTATAACGTTCAGCTTGTCTTTCTCTTGCAATAATTACCCTGTCTCGGATGCTGGCAGAGTTTTCCTGTTGTTTGTTTCCTGATAATTCACTGAAAGCAACTGGTGTTACTTCCACATGCAAATCAATCCTGTCAAGTAGTGGTCCTGAAATCTTATTCAAATATTTTTGTACCGTTCCCGGCGGACAGGTGCATTCTCTTTCGGGATGATTATAATAACCGCAGGGGCAGGGGTTCATCGAGGCGATCAGCATAAAAGAGGCTGGAAAGTCTACAGCTACTTTTGCTCTTGAAATAGTAACCCGTCGTTCTTCCATTGGTTGGCGCATTACTTCCAGTACAGTTCTTTTAAACTCAGGTAATTCATCCAAAAATAAAACACCATTATGCGCCAATGAAATTTCGCCCGGCTGCGGAATGCCACCGCCACCAACCAAAGCCACATCAGAAATAGTATGATGAGGAGAACGGAACGGCCTTTTAGCAACCAATGTAGCGTTCTCTGGTAATTTACCTGCAACAGAATGAATTTTAGTTGTTTCCAATGCTTCCTGTAATGAAAGCGGCGGAAGAATAGTTGGTAGTCTTTTTGCCAGCATTGTTTTGCCCGCACCTGGTGGGCCGATCAGTATTGCATTATGACCACCTGCAGCAGTAATCTCTAAAGCTCTTTTGATATTCTCCTGTCCTTTTACATCAGTAAAATCTATTTCAAAATCATATTGTGAATCAAAAAATTCTTCTCTTGTATTTACAACCGTTGGTTCCAGGCCGGTTTCTTCGTTTTCAAAAAAAGCAATCACTTCTTTTATATGAGTTACACCATATACTTTTAGTGTATTGACCATACCAGCTTCTTTGGCATTCATCATTGGCACTATCAATCCTTTAAAACCTTCTTTCCTGGCTTGTATAGCTATTGGCAGTGCACCTTTGATAGAACGGATTTCACCATCAAGTGCCAGTTCACCCATAATGACATAATTGGCCAGTGCATCGCGGTTATCCATTTGTTCGGAGGCGCCCAGTATACCTAATGCAATCGGAAGATCAAAAGGTGTCCCGCTTTTTTTAATATCAGCCGGGGCAAGATTAACTACCACTTTTGTTCTTGGCATATGAAAGCCATTTGTTTTAAAAGTACTTTCTATGCGTTGTAAACTTTCCTTTACAGCATTATCCGGCAGTCCAACGATCATTGGGTCTTTACCGGTACTCATCCAGTTTACTTCAATGGTAATTGTAATAGCTTCCACTCCATAAACTGCGCTACCAAATGTTTTTACAAGCATGGTTTGAAGGTAGAAGAAAATAATGTGATGGGGTATTACCTAAAAGTGGTATTATTTTGCAATTGATAAATCACCAGCTTCTTTGTTGGACTTTATTGGATAAAAAATTCAATGTATTATTTTATTTCTGTCACTTTTCTCTCAAACAGCAGGGAAGTAAATGGATCGGCAATAAGTAATTTTGGTTTTTCCGGATACGAAAAAACAAAGTCGCTTTCCTTTTTGTTTATAAAGATAGTATTGTTTTTGCCGGTACCTGGCTGGGAAACCAGGCCAATCGTTAATGGAAAATGGAAGTTAGCTGCCTGTAGTTGTTTAATATGTAAACGAACTTCTTTTTTAGCTGAATCATATTTCCAGGTGATGTCCAGCGAAAGGTTTTCAGGTGTAAATAGCCATTGCTTAAAAAACTGGCCTAATTCTTTTCCGGAAACGATTTCAAAAATCTTTTGCAGATCTTTTGTTTCTGCATTTTTACCAGCATATGTTGCATAATACTGACGGATGCTTTGATGAAAGATGGAATCACCCAGCTGTCGTCGCAGCATATGAAGCACCCAACTGCCTTTCTGGTAACTGTTGGCATTCAATAACTGCATATAGTCTGGTGTAGAATCAACTACGGGCCGCCTCGTTCTTTTTACAAATTCAAGTACTTTTTCCCGATCATAGCTCATTTCTTTTGCTAAGCTATCCGTGCCATATTTTGATTCTATATAAACATGCGTCAGGTAGGTGGCAAAACCTTCACTCAGCCAGAAATGCGCAAAACTTTTTTCGGTAGCCATATTGCCAAACCATTGATGAACTATTTCATGACTTAATAATTCTTCTTCTAACCGTTGACCACTTACAGAAAATTCTGCATAAAAAATGGCACCGGCATTTTCCATTCCTCCAAACTTTGTTTTGGATTGTACATTGGCCAATTTTTTATAGGCATAGGGCCCTATGTAGTTTATATGATAAGAAAGAATTTCTTTGGCCATTGCATAATCATAAAACCCTTCTGTTTTATTTTCCGGGTAAACCCAGCTTGATATCGGAATGCAGTTTATTTCACCTACACTGCTTACTGCAAAATCGGCTGCGCCTATCACCATAACTTTAGTAGGTAAAGGAACATCTTCCTTGTAGTGAGTCAGTTTTTTATTTCCCGGTAAATTTGTTTCTTCTATCTGAATCCCGTTTGAAATAATCTGGTAATGCAAAGGTGCTGTCACAATAAATTCAACGGTTGCCTTATCTGCGGGGTCATCTACACAGGGAATCCAGTAATGTGCCCGGTTAGGCCAGTTGTCGGCAAAGAAAGTGCGGTTGCCATATTTATTTTTTGAAATAATAAGGCCGTCGGCTGGAATACCTTTATAATTAATGATTACTTCTGCTGTATCACCTTTAATAAAACCCCGCATTGGTGTCAGGGTTAGCTTATCATTATTTTGTTCAATAAGTGGAGATAATCCATTGCTGGAAGGAAAAGAAGCAGCGTTAACGACCATTCCTTTCCCCCTGATTTTATTATCCGCTAAATCAAAACTAACTTGTAAGGTGTTTGTATTTACTAAAAAAGTAATAGCAGCAGTTCCCGTGATGGTGTCATTATTATCATTCAGTTCAATAGCATATTTATAATGCAGGACATCAATTTTGTTCTGACAAAAACCATACAAAACAACCGATGAGAAAAGGAGAGAAAGATAAATTTTTTTCATACTTCAATTGTACAATGAAAATAGGAAATTAATCCTGTTGTAAAACAGGCTGATGAAGTTTTACAATTTCTCCAACATCTCCACTACTTTTTCCCTTTTAAGTATTACATAACCGATTCTGTCATTGCTGATACCTTCTTTTAACTGGTAGCTAAATTCCAGTTCTTCATCTTTTACGGTGGTTTCAAAATAGCGAAAAGAAATAGTTGGATAATTTTTCAATTCATCACCTATTTCATACAGGTGCGTGGAGAGAATGAATAGGGAGTTTTTAATTTTAATCAATCCTTTGATAACTGTCAGCGAACATTTCATGGCATCCTGCACATTCGTGCCTTTAAATAGTTCATCAATCAATACCAGCCATTTTTTTCCATTATTTATTTTTTCAATAGTATTTTTTATCCGCTGTACTTCGTTAAAGAAAAAGCTTTCGCCCCTGGCAATATTATCTACCACATTAATATTGCTTAGCAGACCATCAAATAAGGTAAGTTTCATTTTTGCTGCCGGCACACCCATGCCTATATGTGCCAGGAATACAGCTGAACCAACAGCTTTTATTAAGGTACTTTTGCCTGCCATATTGGCCCCGGTTAAAAAAACAAAATTATTCTCCGGATTCATATGTAAGTCATACGCAACGGGATTTGGCAATAATACATGGTATAAACCGCTTGCATCTACTAACGGAGTTTCCTGTTCTATAAATTCAGGGAAGCTCAGCTTATATGTTTTTACAGCAACAGCCATCGAATACCAGGCATCCAGCCGGCTGTATATATCAATCAGTTCAAGGGTATCTGTTTTGTAACGTCCATGTAGATGATATCCGAAATAAAGATTTTCCCGGGTTGAAAAATTTTGAGCCGGTAAGGTCTCCGCTAATTTTTTCAAAGGCGATTCTTTCAGTATCTTACTTATACGGTCTGCATAGAACTGAATACTTGATGGTAGCTCGAGGTCTTCCAGCAGTTCAGCCACCTGTTTTATTCCCCGGTAAAAGTCGGCGAAATGAATTATCGAATATTTTACCATTGCATAATCTTCGCTATGCAACCATCTGTAAAAAATGTTATTAAATGAGTTGGCACTTTCACTGATTGGATCAAGTGCATAATCCATAAATTTATCCATCATCAACACCGTGCCATTGGTAATAGCGTCAGGCCAGTCTTTCACATGTTCTATAAAAGTGCGGATGATCTTCTGGGTGCCGATTATTTTCTTTACATCGCTGTGCGGTTCGGAGAAGAATTTCCGCAGCCATTCTTTACCACCGGTAGTGCGGGTAAAATTCAATTTATGAAAAATAGAATATTCTTCTTCGTGGTGGAAGATGGAAATGTCGCTGAATGATGTATTGTCAATTTGCATAGTTAGTAGAGGATAGATGATAGTGGATAGATGATAATTGGAGTATTCAATTGCTAAATATTTTTTGATTTAAAAGAACTATCATCTATCAGTTTTCATTTGTCATCTTTAATTTATCTCTCAAATTTAAGCCGTTCACCTTTCTGCGATTCGTCCCACTCGCCATTATTATACACCAGGTGACCATTTACAAATGTATGAGTAACCAAAGCAGGAAATTCCATACCTTCTAATGGACTCCAGCCACATTTATATAAAATATTCTCTTTAGTAACCAATGTAGTTTGATTCAGATCTACAATTACCAGGTCGGCATGATATCCTTCGCGGATATAACCACGTTCTTTAATTTGAAAACATTCTGCAACGGCATGGCTCATTTTCTCCGCTATTTTCTCTAAACTTATTTTGCCCATTTTATTATAATGCAACATTAATAATAAAGGATGTTGTACCAACGGTAAACCGGCATGGGCGGCCCCCTCCAAACCTCTCCCGCCGGGGGGAGGCTTAACCACGCCGTCTATAGTTCGGATAAATCCTTTTTCTTCTAAAGTGTGTGGGGCATGATCCGTAGCAATTACATCAAGACGGTCATCCAGCAATGCTTTCCATAATGCTTCTTTATTGTGCGGTGCTTTGATGGCCGGATTGCATTTTATCAGGTAGCCTGATTTTTCATAATCATCACTCGTAAAATGTAAATGATGTACACACACTTCAGCGGTTATACGTTTTTGTTTTAACGGAAACATGTTAGTAAAGAGCTGCAATTCTTTTTCGGTGCTGATATGCAGTATGTGAAGCCTAGTATTATATTTTTTGGCAATCTGAATGGCATACAACGATGATTCATAACAGGCTTCTTCATCCCTGATGATGGGGTGGTCTGCGGCAGTCAATACTTTACCGGTTGCTTTAAATTTCTCCAGGTTTTGGCGTATAACTTTTTCATCCTCACAATGTGTAGCAATTAAAACTTCACTTTCCCGGAATATTTTATCAAGTGTATTAGGATTATCCACCAGCATATTACCCGTACTGGCCCCCATAAATATTTTTATACCGCACACATCATTTCTTCTGTCATTTGTTTTTAAAACTTCGTCCGCATTGTTATTACCCGTACCCATAAAAAAAGAGTAATTGGCTACTGATGAATGGGCCGCAATTTTATATTTTTCTTCCAGTAACTCCTGGGTAAGTGCATTGGGAATAGTATTGGGCATTTCCATAAAACTGGTAACTCCACCTGCTACTGCCGCCTTAGCCTCTGTATAAATAGTCGCTTTATGTGTAAGTCCCGGCTCCCTGAAATGTACCTGATCGTCAATACAACCGGGGAAAAGATATTTCCCTTCCCCATTTATTTCAACATAATCTGTATTACCTGGAGTGAATTGTGGCTGAATCTTCTCTATCCTGCCGCCTGATATTAACACATCTGCCGTTATAATCTGGTTTTCGTTGACAACCTGTATATTCTTAATCAGATATTTTTTCATATTTTGTCGCCTGAATTTAATTCCAGGACCCATGCAATTTAAAAAATCCTTTGTAAGACTACTGTCATTTCTTTTTCCTTTTGCTGCTATTGCCCAAACTACCTACCTGCCTTTGGGGGATAAAGCCAATATATTGATAGAAAGACTGGAAATTAAAAGCAAGAACGACTCTTCCCTTAACTATTCAAAGACCAGGCCCTTTAGCCGGCAAAGTATTGTCAACAGTATAAATCAATTGAATAAACAGGGAGTAAATGATCTGAAATTATCCAAAGTTGATCAGTACAATCTCCATAGCTTATTGATGAACAATATCGAGTTTGTAGCAGACAAAAGTATATTTAGAAGTAAGAAAACGGTTGGTAAGAAATTTTATCAAACACCGTCCAACCTCTATGAGGTACATATTAAGGATTTTGACCTTGTGATAAACCCGGTGATACAGGCAATCATATCAAAAGAAAGTAACAATGATCAGGCATTATATCTTAATACAAGAGGAGTGACGCTGCGGGGAAGAATTGCTAATAAAATCGGCTTCCATGCTTATGTTACTGATAACCAGGAAAAAGATCCCCTTTATGTAAGGGATTGGGTAAACAGAAGGAAAGCAGTTCCGGGGCAGGGTTTTTATAAACCTTTTAAAAATACGGGCTACGACTATTTTGATGCCAGGGGATATTTTACTTTTAATGCTACCCGTTATATCGACGTAACATTTGGTTACGACAGAAATTTTATCGGTAATGGATACCGTAGTCTGTTTCTTGGTGATGGCAATAGTAATAATCTTTTTCTGAAACTGAATACCCGAATCTGGAAATTCAATTACCAGAATCTTTTTATGGAATTACATTCTGCCGAAATTCCCGGAGGCGATAAGTTATTGCCTAAAAAATATGCGGCTATGCATCACCTCGATGTGTCGGTGACAAAATGGTTGAATATCGGTTTGTTTGAAGGCGTAATTTTTGGCCGGAAAGATCATTTTGATCTGGGCTACCTGAACCCCATCATTTTTTATCGTTCTATTGAACAGCAAAACGGAAGTTTTGACAACTCCATTGTAGGGCTGGATGCAAAAGCCAATTTTGACAGAAAACTGCAGGTCTATGGCCAACTTTCACTGGATGAATTTTTATTGGGAGAAATAACAAAAAATCGGGGCTATTGGGGTAATAAAATAGGCATTCAAATAGGGGCTAAATACCTTGATGCGTTTGGTATCAGCAATCTTGATCTGCAAGTAGAACATAACCGGGTTCGTCCGTTTACTTATTCTCACCGTGATTCCGTGGCTAACTATACTCATTATAATCAGCCACTGGCACATCCATTAGGAGCCAATTTCAAAGAGTATATCGGTATTGCCCGGTACCAACCGGCTCCAAAATGGCTGTCAGTATTAAAGCTTATCTACTACCAGCAGGGAAGAGATAGTAGCGCCCGTGTCTTTGGCAACAATATATTTTTACCAAATATTTCACCCAACCGGGTTGGCGACTATGGGTATTCCATTGGCAGCGGATGGAAAACAAATGTTTTTTATGCTTCTTTCCTGCTATCCTTTGAGTGGAAGGAAAATTTATTTATAGAATTAAATGCAGTGTATCGTAAACAGGATACAAAAACACCGCCAATCACTTCCACCAATACATCCGTTATTTCTTTTGGCGTACGATGGAATGTGGGTAGGAGGGAATTTGACTATTAACCTGAACCAGCAGGGTATCGACCACCTGAAATAAATGATATGATCCTGATCCTGTCGTTTTAGGGAGGAATGGTAATGTAGTACGATAAAAAATAACGCTAATGTTTAGTCGTAAATAAAGCTAAACTCCTTTTATTTATCTTCTACTGCTCCAACTACCAGCTTAACAAAATCACCCAATTTTGAAGGTTCCAGCCAACGGGTTACCATTACTAAGTCATGGTCATTGTCAATTACAATAAAATTACCCCCGAATCCCTGGGCAGAATAAATGTTTTTAGAAAGTCCTTTCAACCGAACATCTTCATTTAGCCACCACAAAAAACCATACTCTTTATTCGCAGTGGAAGGTTGCTGGGCTGCGTTAATCCAACTTTCTGATAGGATCTGTTCATTTTTCCATTTACCTTTTCGTTGAAACAACAATCCAAATCTTGCCATATCAGTGGTGTTAATAAATAGTCCACCTCCAAAATGCCCGCCACCACTTACCGATTGCATCATTAGTCCATCAATATTTACAAAAGAATTGTCATAACCATACCAACGCCAGGTAGTAGAAGCACCAATTCGATCCATAAGTTTTTCTTTTAAAACAACGGGCAAGGGTTTTCTCCAGACATGTAATAACGAATAAGCTAATAAATTAACCCGTACATCATTGTATTCATAATTGGTTCCGGGTTCAAGCAACTTTCTATTCTTCCAATCATCAATGCCACCTTCTTTTGGAGGCCTGTCTGCCCAATCACACAAACCAAACATACAACCCGACCAGTCAGAAGATTGCGTCAAAAGATGCCGCCAGGTTATTTTTGAATTGTGTACCCCTTCATACGTATCATCGGTAATATATTCATTTACCTGGTCATCTGTACTTTTAATAAGCCGGTTGTCAACTGCTAAGCCGGCGATAGTAGACAGAAAACTCTTGGCAACACTGTATGTCATGTCCACCCGTTTTAGATCTCCCCATTGCGCTACGATATAGCCTTTTCGGATAATAATACCAGCTGGTTTTCCTCTGTCCTTCATGGGGCCCATTATTCTATAATCAGGTTCTTTAGCATAGGCTTTTATATTGGCTATACTTAAATTATAATCAGTCTTACTGTCATTTTTTATCGCAAAAATTACTGCACTATCCAGCAACGCTGCATTTATTTTAAGTTCTGCTGGTTTCTTTGCTTGCCAAACTGAATCCGGATAATAAGGGGCCTGACTGTAAAGATGATGGCAAATAGTTTGAAGTAAAAAGACTAAAAAGATTTTAATAAATACTTTTCTCATAGAACTTGTGTTTGTTTGCATCGTTAAGGGTTTACGTTTGGCAGGGTTGTTGAAAAATTTCTGCCGGTAACAATAGTAAATTGATGATTGAACCGACCCGAAAATAGCTGACTCTTAAAAAGATTAAACCCTGTAATTAGTTGACTAAGATAAATCATACTGAATTAGTTTGATTATAAAGTTGAAATAAGTGTGTTGACTTATTTCGCTTGCAGCATGGTTGTAATTGAATTTTACATAAGGCATATACTCAATCAAATAAACTGATAGGTTGCTGATAATTTAAAAAAAATATCTCTACCATTTTCGCCCCGGGCTTTAATAGTTAATTCATCAACTGTCCTGCTAAATTCGATATAAACAACCAGCTGCAATATTTCTTTTGGGTTTAGTATTTTAAGAAACTTACAATTGGGCAATGTGATAAGTCGTAAATTTTTGTCAAAATGATTTTCTAATAACTCGTGCACTATTTGCAGTTGAATTACACCCGGTGTTACCGGATGCCCGGGAAAGTGGCCGGTATATACGATATGATCTGGATTTAATTTTATGATGCTGCTAAAACCCGACTCTCCAATGGAGGTTTCAAGTACCCTAAAAAAGTTATTGATGAGTTTCATTTTACTCTTTTTTATTGTCGAGTAATAGTAGCCCTAGATTTTCCGGAATTAAATTATTGCACACCAAAACTTTGTTTATTTCATTACCCAAAACAGGATGTTTACTATTGGATAATAAATCTATCCCATAATGCATGGCGAAGGCTGAGTTGGTGAAGTAGGTGCCTGCTATTTTTTGATAATCGATTAACTTTTCATGCCCGAACATTCTTTTAAGTTCTTCCGTTTCCTTTTGATCACTATTAGCATACAGTACCAGGTCTATCTCTTCTATTAATAAATTATTTGAATGCAGAAATTTCCTGATTACTCCGGAAGGATTTTTAATTAAGCCAAAACTTCCCATATCCACAAGTTTTATTGACGATGGATTATTTTTTTCAGTTGACAAAATAAAAAAAGAAACACCAGCGGAAAGATGAATGGTTTCATCATTTAATCTTTCTTTCATGTTATATATTGAATTTTCTTCTTCGTCAGCTCCCCCCACCAGTACGTTGTTTACTCCATTATTTAAACATAGCATCCCGTCTATTAATGCTTGTTCAAATGACAAACTATTTTGGGTATGTGTTATGTTGTAGTTATGATTTTTTAATAATAAGGATATTTGTCCGGCAATAGTATTGTGTGTAGATACGATAAAAGAGGTGGGAGATAAAGGGCCTTCATTGGCAGTGAGAATTTTGTCTAAAAAATTCTTCGTATGCACACAACAACCCATGCTGGTGCCGACAATAATAGCGCCTGGCTGACTTATACCAGCCTGCTCAAGGCAATCAATTGAACAGGCAATGGCCATCTTTAGCACATCACTCATTCTTCTCCTTTCCATGGCCGGAATAAAAGCATTGTAGTCGGGTGTCAAGAGGCTGGAAACGGACTTCAATTCCGAAAGCTCCCGGGAAAATCCTAAGTTTCGGAAGGTGGGTTGATGCGATATTGTTGATGAAGCTGTAATGTACATTTAAAGGGCTTTACTGAATATTAAACAGGTGCAATTTCCACCGAAACCAAATGAATTGGAGAGTACATGTTCTACAGGTATACCAGACCGGTAGTTTATTTCAGGCATCATGCCTGTTTCTTTCATTGGTGTGCGGAAATTTAAATTGGGAAATATCGCCTGGGTTTGGATAGACTGCACACAATACACTGCTTCTATAGCACCTGCTGCTGCCAATGTATGTCCGGTGAATCCTTTGGTAGAACTGAATGGCGGGATATTATTGCCAAAAACATTTTTTATGGCTGCTGATTCGGATAAATCGTTATTACCCGTTCCCGTTCCATGTGCATTGATATAGTTTATTTTGTCAGCAGTCAGATTTGCTTTGGCTAATGCATTGATCATTGCCAGGCTGGCACCTTTTCCATCTTCTGAACTGGCTGTTTGATGAAAGGCATCTGTTGAGTTATCCCATCCTGCTAAAATGCACAAGGGAGTATTGCCGGTTATTGCAATACTTTGTTCATTTTCAAGTAACAGAAATCCGGCACCTTCTCCCAGGTTTAGCCCCTTTCTTTCATTATCAAAAGGCTTACAAATATCCTGATCATAAATATGTAAGGAGCTAAAACCTTTTATATCAAATAGTGCAAGTGGGTCGCACCCACCAACAATTACCCTGTCAAGTTTATTGCCTTCCAGCAGGCGGGCGCCCTGCATAATCGCATTGGCACCCGAAGAACAAGCGGTTGAGATGGTGCCAATATATCCTGATATCCCTAGTTCAACAGCAAGTCTTTCAGTAGTTCTGCCATTATCATGGGTCATCAGTTTATACGTATCCGATGATTTATTCTTTTGCGATTCGAAATAGTATTTCTCTGTCCGGTCTAATCCGCCAATCGATGTAGACGATATCAGACCAGTCCGAATATTATCATGGTGCATATTATTCCCCCAGGCTTCCTTTGCAGCAAGAAGTGAGAGAAGTGTAGTTCGTGAAAAATCTTCATCGGGCAGACCAAGCAATTGCATTATTTGTTCATTGCTTAGTTTCACTGCTCCAATCATCAGGCTATGTTCAGCTGATTGGCTGATTCCGGTAACACCGGTTTGTAAGGAACGAATATTTTCTTCAGCATTTAAACCAATGGCACTTATAACTCCAATTCCCGTTACAAATATTTTCATGCTAATTGAATTTAATAATTAGCCAATTGTTTCCGCTATTAGTTGTTTTTTGCATTTTCTTCCTGGATATATTCTGCCATTGTATTTATTGAAGCAAGCACTTTTTTCCCGACAGCTTCATCGGTGATTTTTACGCCATGATATTTTTCCAGTAAGACAACCAATTCTAATGCATCAATGGAATCAAGGCCCAATCCATCTCCAAACAACGGAGCATCGTCTACTATATCTGCTGGTGTTATGTCAGTAAGATTCAGCTCTTCAATGATTTGTTTTTTGAGTTCATATTTTAAGTCCTGCATAATCAAAATAAGGTTAGTTAGATACAATGATTCAGTTTAGCCTGAATGAAGGTAGTATCTGGTTTTGAAAAATATAGCGTTTAACCACAGATAACACTGATTAAATTTCACAGATTACGCTATGTTATCTGAGTCCTAATCCGCGTAATCTGTCTTAAAAAAAGATACCCAAACATTCCCGAAATTAAATACCCACCAATTTTAATTCACATTCAAGCAGCTTCCTGCCGTTTAAAAAATTCTCTCCTTTTACTAAAAACATGTTTTCAAATTGAGCTATTAATCGAACAATAGTTTGAATTGTATCGTTGACCATGGGTAAATCATACAATTTTAACTTTGTAATACCGCCGATAAACCCATCAATATTTTTTTTACCAGGGAACATTTTTATTATTGCCAATCCTGCCGAACTGGTTTGTGCAATATTTTCTACAAGTGCAAATTCCCTGAGTACTCCATTTTCAACAAATATATTATCAGGCAAAACACGGAAATCCGATACAAATTTTTCCGGCGCGGCTTCTACCAGGTTATCGATCATGATAAAAGGTGTCCGTTGTGGAATATACAATTCTATGGCTGCCTTACTGATTATCATTATGAATAAAGTCCTCCGTTTACATTGATAACTTCTCCGGTAATGTAAGAAGATTTTTCATCAGCCAGAAAACTCACTACATGAGCAACTTCTTCAGGTTCTCCAATTCTTCCAACAGGAATTACTTTTATATATTTTTCCATATCAATATTCTTAATCATGGTGGTATTAATAAAACCGGGTGCAACTGCATTCACAGTGATATTCATTTTGGCAACTTCCTGTGCCAGCGCTTTAGTGGCACCAATAATACCTGCTTTTGCAGTTGAGTAATTTGTTTGTCCGGGCACACCCCTTAGTCCTGAGATGGAAGATATATTGATGATACGGCCTTTTTTATTTTTCATCATTTGCCGGATTACATTTTGTGTAACATTAAATAAACCTTTTAAAGAAACAGCGATAACATCATCCCAATTATTTTCGGGCATCCACATAAACAATCCATCTTTTGCAATACCGGCATTATTAACGAGTACTTTAATGAATTTTTCCGGATTGTATTGCTGCCAGCCGGCAATGGCCTTATCAACGGCTGATTTATCCTGAACATTGAATTTCAACAATTCGCCACTTCCACCTTCACGGCAAATTGTATCCAATGTATCCTGTGCTGCAATTGTATCTGAAGAATAATTAATTAAAATATGCAGACTATGATCTTTGGCAAGTTGCAGGGCAATAGCCCGACCTATACCTTTAGACGCTCCCGTAATTAGTGCACAATTCACGGGTTTTCTTCATTTTTTTGTTTTTTACCTTTACCAATCTTTATCATACCCCAGATTGATCCACCAGCAAGAGCAGCTCCTAAAAGAGCAGATCCTACCCCGCCACCAGAAAATGCAGATATGATAAGACAAATCCCCGCACATAGAGGAATAAGAAGCAGAATAATTAATAAAATTGCTCCGGCACCTAATCCGGCAGCAAGAGCAAGTCTGTGTTTCTTAAGAAGATTAGTCAATCTCGTTTTTTTCTTTTCAAATTTTTTAGCCTTTTTTTCCGCTTTTAGATTTGCTTTTGGTTCTTTCTTTAAATCATTTAGCGGTATGATAGTTACCGCTTCGTTAGGGTTATAGGAGGCAAATAAAAAGGCACTGGATGATTCATTATTTATAGGCTGCTCATAATTATTACTACCAATAGATGGTGATGTTTCCGTATTGAATTCCTGGTATTGATTGCTATTATCCGGAAAAATCGACTGATCAATTGCTCTTACAACTTTAGTAATCGGTGAGTTTGGGTATTTTTCTTCTATTCTATTGCCAAACAATACCATCATAACAAAGGAGGATACAGCAATACCCATAAAAGCAACTCTTTGCCTGTTCACTTCTTTTGGAATCGCTATTGTTCTGCGTTTAGGCAGAAAGGGAACATATAAAAAACACAGAACGATAATACTGCTAAATACAAAAGCGGTAGTGTTAGATAATTCATACCCTAACTGTTTAAAATTATACCCTGCTAAAATTCCGATTGCCATAATTGCTATTTGCAGAACAGTAATCAGCACCTGTGCTTTATGAGGATTTGCTTTTCCCCACCTGGTCATTTTCATCACCAATAACCTGTTGCGCTGTATGATTCCCATAATGGCAAGCGCCATCAATGAAGCCACCAAATAAGTAAGCCCGTCACTGATAAATAGTGTACAGGCTATAATGGTAAGTCCGATCATTACTGTGAGTATAGTTTTCTTTTTCATGGTAAAAAGATTTTTTACAAATCAGTGAATAATTACGTTTTTTATTAATTAGTTATTTTGCAGAAATCTGCTGATTCAAGGTATGAAAATTTATTTAAATATGATTTGCCGGGTTTATTTAAATTGGCTTATTTGCGTTATTTCAATTTGTAGAACCTCAATCAAAGGCTTTCCGCAAACAATTTCACAGGCCAGCTCTATATCTGCCGTAATGCTATGCGAAGCACTCCGGCTTAAGGCAGCTAAAGCAATTCCTTTCCTAAATTGATCAGAATATTCAGATGAAGCGTTTAGCAGTTGTTCAAGTTTCGATTTATCGCAACCCCCAACATAGCCACAAGCGATTCCCAATCCCCGCCATAAGTTTGCCCGCCTGTAGAGGGGAAAAGGTTGTAAGAGCAGCATGAGTTCATTCACTTCACCTTTAGCAATATACCATAATCGCCTGCCAAGTCCCTGGTCAAACCCAAATATTTCCTGTTCGTTAATTCCATCCGGAATCAATTGGTTTTTGACGGTTTTTCTCCCTCTAAAAAGGCCGTTGTAATAACCCATTCCATCAAAAACCATTTCAGTCATTACCGGTAAAAGCGATTTTAGATAAGGAGTAGGAGAGATGCCGGTTTTTGCAAAAGCCCAACCAAGACCAATGTCCATATGAAAAGTATGCGCCTTTGCGGACCGTTGATAAAATGTCTTCCAGTTATTCAATTCCTTTCCAGCGGATATTTCCTGCCATCCTATTTCCATGGATGCACTTTCATAAGAAACAGAACGGAACTCAGCTGGTTCAGTATCAAGAAAAGCAATCAGCTCCTCCAATTCATGATTTTTCTGCATAAAATCCTGCACTCCCAGGAATACTTTTTGAATGTATTCCATTTTACCTGAAACGTTATGATACAAATTCATTTTTGGAAGTTTTGATGTCGTTCAACCACATTTTTGCAATATCTATTCTGATAGTTTCCACCACCGGTAGAGCAAGTGGACTGCTGGACTTTTTGAGCAATTCAACGCTACCGTCACTTAGCAGTACAGTATAAGGATCTACATTCATGTCGTCAGGGGTATCATTTATCTGATTACTTACCAAGCGGAAAATCTCTGCAGAAATTTGTTCAAGTATCATCAAATTAGCTGCAACTTTTTGCATCAACTCACCGGAATTGAATTGATTTCCCAACTCTCTTTGAAAAGTACGAAGACAATTTAAATCAAATACATTCAATTGATGATCGGCGCATGGAGTAATAGCATATTGCCCCCAGCTTTTAAACATTGCCTGCATGCGTTCGTTTAATATTGCAAATCTGCGGCCAATACTATCACTTGAAGATGAATAGCGTTTTAAAATATCAATATCCGTGTAACCCTTATTCATAAAAAGTACATTGGGGATTGCCCAGTAGGAAGCCCAATCCCAGACTATTTTCAGGAGCATGATCTGGGTTTTGCCAAAGATGCCATACATATTTTTATAAAGTGTTATCCATCCTTTGAGTAGCTCTTTATGAGCAAGATCATAAATTAACGTGCGCATCGCTATGTTTTCTCCGCTGATATCACGGACAATTAAATCAGTAATCCAGCTATTACTGAGGGCTATAAAATCTGTACCCGGCGAATAAAAAGGATCCATAAAGGCACCTGCTTCTCCCGTCAATGCCCATTTATTGGCAGCGTAAAACTGTTTGGAGTCATAGGCAAAATGTTTCATGACTTTAAAGTCCATCAGTTTTTCTTTATGCCTGCCAAAAATAGTTGCGGCCAATGGCTCGTGTTTTTCCAGCCATTTCATCGCTTTCTCAAAAGTGTTGAATCCATCAAACGCATGATATTGCGGATCTGCAACAATTCCGATACTGGTCTTTCCTGCAACCAATGGAATTATCCAAACCCAATAGCCTTCACCCATCAAATGATTGGTAGCCAATCGCCGGCGTCCTGGATCAACGAAATTGCGCCAGTCAAGGTTATCTGACCAGTCATCAATATCTATGGCAACATCTAACCTGAACCATGCTGAATTAATATCATGGCCAATTTCTTTGGTAAGACCCAACTTTCTTTTCAATAAACCGTTTCTTCCAGTTGAATCAACCAACCATTTTGCTTCAGCGAGTTGCTGTTCATTATTTTCTTTTTCGAAAAGAATTTTATGTCCGGCTTTTGATAATTCCACCCCTGTTACTTTGGCACCCAAAACAACTTTAACTCCGTAATCAGTTAACCTGCGCACCAGTTCATTTTCCAAAAGGCCGCGGTCAATCTGATGCGATGGATAAGGATTAGAGATTCTTGATCCTACTTCTACCCGCCGGTCTATATTTTCGTTGTGTTCAGGACTAAAGAAAAAACGAAATCCGAATTTGGGTAACTGTTCTTCTGTTAAATACTCTTTGAGGTTAAGTACTTCCCGTAAATAGGAAGCCCCCAGTTCACTTACGGATTCACCTACTTTATGTGTAGCAACCGGAGCAGTTTCATTTCTTTTTTCCAGAACCAATATTGAAATGGCTGATTTAGTCAGCTTCAGTTGTAAAGCTAGTGTCAAACCTGCCAGGCCACCTCCTGCTATTATTACGTCATATTTTTCAGTTATTTCCATGCATCACAGAGTTTATTAATAACCGTCACATTATTTTATTTCGAAGTTAGAATTATTTTTTTGAGAAGTGTAGTACATAAAATCTCTATGTTTACGCAACTTATGTAATACCAATTGCCAAGAGTTTAAAAATTAAAAACAAGTAGATAACTTTTCATGGGGCTCTCAATTGCTTGTTTCAATTGTAGATTTGTCACTTTTTTTGTCTTGAAACAAAAAAAGTAACCAACGAAAAATTCAAGGCAA
>JANMLJ010000252.1:0-2024 GCA_031372465.1 Chitinophagaceae bacterium
TTATCATTATCTGCCAGCTGGCGATCTCCCCAGGGATTGTCTTCCGGAAAACCTGCGCTATGCGACATCAGATGACGAACAGTGATATGCGGTGCATCGGCAGTGGGGTATTTTAATTTTTCTAATTCGGGAATATATAAATAGGCGGGGTCATCCAAATTCAGTTTTCCTTCATCCCGCAATTTCATGATGGCCATCGTGGCAAAACTCTTACTCATACTGGCAATGCGGAAAAGTGATGAGGATGTAACCGGAATTTTCTTTTCAATATCCGTATAACCAATATTTCCCTTATAAACCAGTTTGCCATCCACCACCAATCCATAAGCTACGCCGGGTAAATGATTGGAATCAGCATAATCTTTAAACAGTTTATCAATAACAGGAAATGCCCGTTTAATTTTTTCGCTTCTTTCTGCATCTATAAATAGAGCCTGGTGATATGAACTGTCATATTCTACTGCTGATGCCCTTTCATTACGTTTTTTTTGATTGCAGGAAAAAAATGAAAAAGCAATCAATACTCCTAAAATAATTTTTGTCATACATTTTATATTAATGAATATAATTTCTTAAGTGAAATATGGATTACATATTTTTAACCATTTTCCAGTTTTCAACCAGAAAATCATTTATGCCTGCATTTTTTTGTTCACCGGCATACAATACAAATCCTTTTTTCTGACCAGTCAGCTTTTTCCAGTAATGCAGATTTTTAAAATAATCACCACTGATAGTTTGACCTGCTTTTAACTCCACTGCTGTAAGATATTTGCCTTCATCAATCACCACATCTATTTCATTACCGGTACTGTCACGGAAATAAAACAGGTTACTTCTGTCCCCATTATTAAACCTGTTCTTCAGCAATTCGGTTATCAGCAGGTTTTCAAACAAGGCACCGCGATGAGCATGATGCATCAACTCATCCGGCTGTTTTATTCCCAACAGATAACAAGCCAGTCCGGTATCATAAAAATAAAGTTTGGGAGTTTTTACAATTCGCTTATTAAAATTTTTATAATAGGGAGGCAGAAAATAAATCAGGTAACTGGCTTCCATTACACCCAACCAGGATTGAACGGTTTTATAATCCATCCCCACTTCAATAGACAAATTGCTCAGGTTTACCTGCTGGCCGATTCTTCCAGCACAGAGATAAAGTAACCGTTGAAACAAATGAAGGGAGGTGATGTTTTTTATCTGGCGTACATCTCTTTCTACATAGGTGCGTATATAAGAAGGAAACCAAAGCCTGGGTTTTGTTTTTTCAAAGACTATGGATGGAAATCCGCCAAAGAATATCTGGTCATACAGATTACCTGAATAATCCGGAGTGCTTTCTGTTTCGGCAATAGAGAATGGAAGCAACTCCAGGTATCCAACCCTTCCGGCAAGTGATTGTGAAATATTTTCAAGCAGTGAAAAATTATTAGAGCCACTAAGTATAAATAACCCTTTTTCTTTTTTTTCATCAAGTATCTGCTGCAGGTAAGAAAATAATTCAGGGGCCCGCTGTACTTCATCCAATATGGCTCCCTTTGGAAAACGGGATAGGAACCTGCGGGGATCACTTAGCGCCAGGTTTTTTTCATCTGGATTTTCAAGTGTCACATAAGGCTTTTTAGGGAAAACCATTTTAGCAAGGGTGGTTTTACCGCTTTGCCGTGGCCCCGTTAAAGCCACCGCTTTGAACTGAGAAGCCAGTTCTTTGAAAACCGGTATGGCCTGCCTTTTTATCATATTCTGCAAATTAGGAATCTAATTCCTAATCTGCAAATCATTTTATCGTTACGAAAAATCGTTGGAAATCGCAGTTTTTTCAGTTAGTCATAAAATAATATCGAGTATAATAACTGTTTCATGGTAGTTGTATTTTATAGAAATTATCTTCTTTAAAATTAAAACCCCTTCTTATCCCCGATATATTTTTCAAACCATTCGATATTTGTCTGCATAGTTTTCAATACCATTCTTGGCTCCTGCGGTCCATGTGGCTGACGGGGTAATGCCAATAAACGAAC
>JANMLJ010000261.1:0-7705 GCA_031372465.1 Chitinophagaceae bacterium
TGTTTTTAGAAAATTACAGACCCGTAACAGGCGTGCATACCAGGTACATTCCAATTAGTTTTTTGTATCCAATATTACCGGAGCATTTCCTTTACCCATAATAATCACTTTTGAGTTAGGCGATTTGGCTAATTCCAGGTACGCCTTTATTTGTTCGTATTGTAATTGCTGATCCGTTAATCCAATATTGATGATACGCTGATAATCCGCAATACCCTGTGCCTCTACTCTTTTGCGCTCCGCCTCCTGCTTTTCTTTCAATAATACAAACTGCATTTTCTGTGCATCCTGTTCTGCATTAATCTTTTGTTCGATAGTGGCTCTTACAGATGCAGGCAACGTAATGTTTCTGACCAATAACTGTTCGAGAACCAATCCTCTTTTTTTAAAATCTTCTTCTATGCTTTTGAAAATACGTTGCTGAAACTCATCTCTTTTATTAGAGTAAAGTGATACTGCCTCATAATAAACGGAGTTGTCACGGATCTTGGTTCTTGTTAATGGGCGAACAATTTTATCGGTATAATCAGTACCCGTTTCCCTCACCAGTTTTGGAGCTTCAGATGGGAGCAATTTATATAATACAGTAAGATCAATAGTTACTTCTAATCCATCAGAAGTTAAAACCCGGATAGCATCATCGCCTGTTTGGTTTCCTTCATCATGAACACCGCTCATGGTGTAATTCTGTGTCTTAATATCCAAACGTTGTACTTCTACCAACGGGTTTATAAAATGCAAACCACTGCCTAACACATCGTTTTGAACTTTACCAAAAAGCGATTTTACACCTATTTGGCCTGCATTGATCTGTACCGTGCATTTTATTAATAAGCCCGCTACCATAATCATCACCGCTATACTTCGTACCGTTTTTGCATACCGGCCAAATTCATTACTTTTTTGCAGGGCAAAGCCGCCAATTAAAACGAGAATGCCAATAATAATAAGTACCATATAATTTTTTTATTTGTTTAACTGCTGTGATCAGAAATAATAACCCAACGACCGTTAATTTTTTGGAACAATAAAGTATAGTGACCACCAATATCTCCGATAGAACGTTTCAGGAACCATTTTCCGGTAACATGATAATATTGGTTGGATAATTTTTTAACCTGTATCAGGTTGAACGTCAGCTTACCCATTGCTGCGGTGTCCGGGTATCCCTTTTTATAATTATTTAACGTGTTGGTCCAGCCATACGTTACACCACTCTTGCCAATAAACATTAAAGAATCGTTTTCCCAATAGCCTTTCATAAACTTATCAATATTGCCGCTATTCCAGGCAGCAGTTTGGGTAGCTAATATATTTCTGATGGCTGATTCATCAGCATTGGTAGGGCCTGCAGATTTGGATTGAGCAGTTAAATGGGTTGTTAGCAAAAGAAAAAAAGCAAAAAACAGACTTTTCATCAGTGAAATTTTATTCAAGTTATACCAAAAACAATAAATAACTATTAATGGTTGCAATCATACGAATGTGCATGTTTATGTACCCGGCAAAAACGGTAATTCAGGAGATGGGCAGTAATGATCAAAACTACTGCGGGTATCAATAACCAGGTTTCAAATTGAATGAAAAATTGTTTAAGCACTAAAAAAATAAAACCCGAAAAGAAAAGGGAAATCGGCAATAAACTATGATGGTGTTTTTTATACCCATGATATAAGGAGTAAGAGCCGATACAAAGCGCCAGAACGATCATGCCTATCTCAAAGCCAATGTTGTGAATCACATTGACGCCAAAAAGGGGGAGACTGCTTAAAAATAAAGGGAGTAACGCACAATGAATGGCACAGGCCAAAGAGGCCCCGATTCCTAAAGCATCCCAATTGATTTTGAACTTCATAAAGGACCGCAAAGGTACTAAAAAAGCAACATAGTTGCAAAAAATATATTTCAATGAATGGATATTGCAGTTGCTTAAGGGCATTTCTGGTAACTTCTATTTTTTATGACCTCGCCCATCAACAATACTTTCTTTGGAAAATTTCGTCAGCCTCTCCTTCAGGAGAGGCGAAATTGCTGAAGATTGAAACAAGCTGATGAAAGGTGAGGTAAAAATGACTTCAGCTTTCAACAATATTTTCACAGTGAATCTCATCCACCTATCCTAAAAGAGAGCAGTAATTGTATGGTTTTTAGAGATGGCCATAAGTTTAACGGTATTGGCATCATACCTTTGCAGCGCAAATAATTAATATGTCAAAAAAGAAGGTATTTTATATTGGTTTTTTTACCGTGCTGGCAGTTATTTTTTATTTTATTCTTGGACAAGTTATACCCGGATTCACCAAAAAGAAAACCAACCCGATAAGCTTTGTAAAACCATTTTCATTTACCACCCAGGATGGGGTAGCTTTTACTGAAAAAGAGGTTGCCGGTAAAGTGTATGTAGCAGAATATTTTTTTACCACCTGCAAAGGAATTTGCCCCAAGATGAATAATAATTTGAAGCTGGTGTATGAACAGTATAAAAATGACAGCAATTTTCTAATTCTATCTCATACCTGTGATCCTGAAACAGATTCAGTGGCTCAATTAAAAAAATATGCTGATTCCCTTGGTGTCAATACCAGGCGGTGGATTTTTTTAACCGGAAGAAAAGACAGCTTGTACAATATGGCAAGGGTCTGCTATACCATTGATGATCCGGTTAATAACCTGAAAAGTATTGACGATGATTTTTTACATACACAGTTTTGGGCTCTGGTTGATAAAAATGGTGATGTAAAAAAAATCTATGACGGACTGAAAGAAAGCGAAGTAAAACAACTGATAAAAGATGCAGGGAAACTATTGAAGGAAATACATTGAACTGGGTAAGGCTATTATATTATCTAATGCCAATTATAGTTCATAAATAGACCCAATTATTGAACCACAATAGGCACATAAAACACATAAGAAAAACACATAGAAGAACCTATATGTCAACCTATTGTTTCCTACCTGCCTGCCATGCCTACGCTGTGGCTTCGGCAGGTAAACCGGACAGGCAGGTCTTACTTTGTGGTAAAAGCAAATGATTACTTCATTTTATTGAACCACCTATGAAGTATAAAAGGTATAAAATATATTTGTAAATATATATGTCAGATCAAACAGTGATAAAGCTTGAGAACCAGGTGGAGAATTTGCTGCGGAGAAACAATCTCAGCATCACGGAAAGCCGTAAAAAAATTTTACACTATTTTTTAGAACAGGCGGGTGCATTAACACATGGTGATATTGAAAAAAGAGCGGGAAAAAAGTTTGACCGCGTAACTGTCTACCGCACCCTTCAAACTTTTGTTGATAAAGGGATCATTCACACTATTCCTACAGCTGATAATTCTATACTGTATGCGCTTTGTAAAGATGAATGTTCAGCAGGACATCATCATGACCATCACATTCACTTTGTATGTAATAATTGCAACAAAACATATTGTCTGGATGATGTAGTAACGCCCGAAATAAAATTACCCAGAGGCTATACACCAACGCAGGTAGAAGTAGTGGTTGAAGGCATTTGCAAAAACTGCCATTCAACTTCACACCAAAAAGATAATTAATTAGCTTATTTTTTACTGATAAAGATTATCCGCTTCATTTTTTACAAACTGCATCAACCCACTGATATAAGCAGGAGAAAGATCGAATAACAAACCAGCTGCATTGAATAATTCAGGCAATGTTTTAGTACCACCAAGCTTCAGTGCCGTAATATAATTAGTAATAGCAACTTCAGGGTTTTGTTTGTATTGCTGCCACAAACCAATTGCTCCTAATTGTGCAATGCCATATTCGATATAATAAAAAGGTACTTCATATAAATGCAGCTGACGCTGCCAGGCAAATCTGCGGTATTCATCTAATCCCGAAAAATCAATGACCGGGGAAGAAAATTCCTCAACGATACACAGCCATTGATCAGCCCTTTCTTCTTCAGTATGTTGGGGATTTTCATATATCCAATGCTGAAACTTATCAATGGTTGCAATCCATGGAAAGATGGTAATTACTCTTTCCAGTTGCTGTTCTTTAGCACGGGTCAGCTCTTCTTTGGTATCAAAAAATACCTGCCAGTGATTCATACTGAATAATTCCATGGCCATGCTCGCAACTTCAGCTATCTCCGTTGGATATTCTTTAAACCCTGTCAATGCCAGTTCATGTGAAAGAAAAGAATGAATAGCATGACCGCCCTCATGTACCATGGTTGTAACATCATCAAACTGTCCGGCTGCATTCATAAAAATAAAAGGTGCACCGCTTTCTGCCAACGGGCAATTATATCCGCCCGGGGCTTTTCCTTTCCTGCTTTCCAAATCAAGATGACCCATTGCTTTCATCTTGCGCAGGCAATCACCAAAAAAAGATTTCAACTCATCAAAACAGGCAATTGTTTTCTCTGTTAGATCTTCTCCATTTTTAAAAGGACGAAGCGGCAGAATACCGGCTGGTTCAGCTTCCACATCCCAGGGACGAAGCGTATCAAGGCCAAGTTTTTTCTTCTTTGTTTCATAGATCTGGTTGACCAACGGCATCACATGCAGTTTCACTGCTTCATGAAACTGGAAACAATCTTCTTTACTGTAATCAAATCTTCCCAATTCTGCAAAGCGGTAGTCCCGGAAATTTTCAAAATCAGTATTCACGGCTATCCGCTGACGTTTTTGTAACAGCAAAGAAAATAAATCGTTCAATTCTTTTTTATCCTGTAATCTTCTTCTGTTTATTTTATGATACACTTCTTCCCGGATAGTCCGATCGGGGTCTTCCAGAAATTTAGCAGCCTGTTGCAGCGTATATTCCTGTCCGTTAACTTCAACGGTCATTTTCCCGGAGATAACACCATATTGTTGTTGCAATACACTTAGTTCTGCCTGAATAGGAATATTTGCTTCCCGAAAAAGTTCTATATTCTTTTTTACATTTCGCAGGTAAGTAAAATATTGTTGCTGATCAAGTTCTTTGGTAAAGGGACAGTCAACCAGTTTTTTATTTAGTTTGTCAGAATAGGGTTGGATCTTCGGCTGAATTTCCATCATAAAAAAAGTAAAAGATTCTTCCAGCTCTTTACTCTCCGTATCACAGGTCATTTTTATCTGCCGCCAGCAGGCATCTTCACTGATCACTGCCTCCAGTTCGCTGGCATCTTTCAACCATTGTTGCAGATCTGCCAAAGAATTTATTTCTTTTTCATCAAGCTGCTTTAAATAGGGCTCAAGTGTTTCCCAATCAGTAATAGTAAAGTTGGTTGGTAAAAAATGCCGCGGCAATTTTTGTATGTCTGCACTGTAGTTCATAATGAAGAAAATGTGGAAGTGTGGAAATATGGAAATGTGGAAATATGAAAATGTGTTTGTTCATTTTCACATCTGATCGCTCCCGATCCTTCGATGCCTCAGGACTATCGGGAAGTGATCTAAATAAAAAATTATTTTGATTTCTTTTTATGGCAGTTTTTATGACGCTTCATCTTTTGAAGAAGAATCTTCTGACTCCGTTTCTTCTTCCGGCTGTTCAGATAAAACGATCTCCACATCGTTCTTTTTTAAGATATCAAACCATTTTACCATCTTCTTCATATCGCTGGCATATACTCTTTCAAAGTCCATATCAGGATAAACTTTTTCAAAGTATTTTTTAACCGCATCGGAATCTTTATCATCCGGTAGGTCTCCGCCGGCTTTATCCATAGCATTCAATACATCCACCAGGTTTACATTATCCCGAACAGTATACACTTCAATACTTTCCAGGTGAGAAAAATTGTGGATACGGCTGGATACAAAACGGGTTGTTTTATCATCCAGGGAACGGACAATAGCCCCGTCAGTTTTGCTGTTAACTAACTCAAATAATCCGGGTAATCCGGTCACGGCAACAAGTTTACTATATTCCATAAGTATTTTATAATTAAGGAGCTGCAAGATACTTGAGTTCGGGCAAAAAGGTTAATTTCAAAATAATTTTCCGGGTAGCGAACGGTTTTCCGAAAACGAACGTCATATTTACCAGTTTATTACATATAATTAAAAATCATACAAACATGAAAAAAATGTCTTTATTACTGCTGGCTTCATTTGCTGTAGCAGTTACTGTTTCTGCCCAGGGCGGGGGCGGTGGTTTTCAACGTCGTACCGTCGAAGAAAGAGTGGCCACCATCCATGCTAAAATGGATAGTGCTTTTAAATTAGAAGCTTCTAAATTAGCTGAGGTTGACGCTATTTTTACTACTTTCTACAAAGATTCTGATAAGGCAAGGGAAGAAATGATGTCAACTGGCGAAAGACCAAGTCGTGAGGCCATGGCCGAAAAAATGGCGCCGTTGACAGAAGCAAGAGAGAAAAAATTAAAAGCAGCACTGCCTGAAGCTCAGTATGAGATCTGGAAAAAACAAATAGAGCCTGGTATGCGTCCGCAACGTCCAGGCGGCGGCGGAAATTAATAGATTTTACTTTTTAAGGCTATTCAAAATACCGTTTCATCGTCCTAAGCTTGCAAAGGACAGTGAAGCGGTTTTTTAATTTTAATGCTAATTGGTAAATGGAGGGGATAAATGGAACAGCTAATAGATTAGAATACATGTCTTAAACCAAATAAATACCATGCGCCAATTCAATTTCACCGTTTTTTTGTGCCTGATAACTCTATTTTCTTTTGGCCAATCAGCCTCAAAACTACCCTGTAGCGCCCCGGTTTACCGCCAGTTTGATTTCTGGTTGGGTGAATGGGAAGCTTTTGGAAAAAATGAGCAAAAAGCCGGCGACAGTAAAATCAGTTTAATTTTAGATAGTTGTATAATTCTCGAAGAATGGACAAGCGCATCTGTCAACCAGGGTCTTCGATATGCAGGCAAAAGTTTTAATACTTACAATGCTGCTACCAGGCAATGGCAACAAACCTGGGTGGATAATGCTGGCGGAAGCAATGAATATTTAAAAGGAAAATTTGAGGACAATATGATCATTTATACTTCTTCGCCATTTCCATTCAGCAAGGATACAATGGCTATCCGGAAAATGACATTTACCAATCTAAATCCGGTCAAACTCAGGCAACACGGCGAAATTTCTAAAGATAACGGGGTAAGCTGGTCAACTGAATACGACCTGGAGTATCGCCGGAAGAAATGATGAACGGAAAGCCATTCCCGGTTTTATTTCCTGAACTTTAAGTCAAATCAGGTATATGAACCGTAAAAATTTTCTCCAACAAGTAGCCATTGGCACTGGCAGTTTCATTGCTGCTCCTTATTTGTTATCTGGTCAAACAACTACTAAAATACCAACAAAAGCTGATCCATTACCCGCCGAAAAGGTGAAAGAATTTGTAGGGGCAGGCCATAATAACCTGGTAAGGGTAAAAGAAATGTTATTGGAAAGCCCCACCTTATTATATGCCACCTGGGATTGGGGCGGTGGAGATTTTGAAACAGCGTTAGAAGGCGCAGGTCATGTTGGTAATAAGGAAATTGCTAACCACCTGATTAGTATGGGAGCAAGAACGAACTTGTTTGTTTTAAGTATGCTGGGTAAAACAACAATTGTAAAATCTTACCTTGAGGCGTTTCCTCAATACCTTAGTGCCAGAGGTCCGCATGGTCTTACTTTATTGCACCATGCACAGAAGGGTGGTGAGGATGCAAAAGAATTGCTGGAATATTTTCAAAGCAAGGGTATGAAAGAAACAAAAGCTGCTTTATAAA
>JANMLJ010000262.1:0-2253 GCA_031372465.1 Chitinophagaceae bacterium
CTAAATAATAAAGATCAGCACCGTGTACTTTAATGTCAGGACTATACAACAATCTCATTAAAGTATCATTCAATACCCGGTGATCTGTAAACAAGGAGATATTTTTCCGGAGAACAGATGTGTCCTCCTTAAGGTCATCAAGCAGGGTATGAATAAATTGCTTTTCCTTATCTTTTTCTATCTTATGCTCCAGCTGGTACTCTGCTAAAAATCCACAGAACACAGCGAGGAACAACATGATAAATTCCCAAAAATAATGGGTCCAGTTCTTACGAGGGGTGTGGGTGTGTGCATGTACTTCCATGAGTTAGTTTATAGTTTGTAGTTTATAGTTTATAGTTGTTTTGCTAATAGCTCGTTGCTCAGGGCTCTCCGAAGGAGTCCTTCGGACACAGCTTCTTTATTTCAGGTGGTATTCTTTTTTTAAAAGCAAAATTAATTCCCGGGCATCTGATATAGCTCTGGGAAAGGTGTTGGTTAAAATCATGTTCAAGACTCCTTTTCTATTTTCAAAGCTATTGGCATACTCATTCAACAACTGAGGGTCGCTATTTTGAACCGGAACCATATTCTTCATTAATGAATCTGGAAATGGCAAAGAATCAGTAGGAAACACTTTTGAATAGTATTTGTAATAGTAATTGTTCAGGATCCTGCTTCTGATTGCAACCGTTATATCACGCCGTTCCCTATCAGCATTATTCAAACTCCGTACATAACTCTGCCTGGAATAATAGGAACTGATTTTATTCACCAGCTTATGATTTCTAAAATACCGCAAATTGCCCGATTGCGTTAGCTGGATAAGAGTGGCATCATTCCAAAGAGTAATCGGCGATGTATTACCAATTTGAGAATGAAAATAGAACGAGCCCCGCACTTTGTTTCCTGAAATGCCACTATATACAACAGAATTGATGCTGTCAATGCTCACTAATATCTTCTCGAATTGTTTATAATTTTCTAAAATTTGAACTGTATCGTTTTCAAGATCTTGAATTAATAACCTCGCATATTCCCCGGCCCGTATTTTTTCAATTTTATGTTCTCTAATATTCTCTGCTAAAAAACCACAGAACACAGCAAGAAATAACATTAAAAATTCCCAAAAATAATGGATCCAGTTCTTACGAGGGGTGTGGGTGTGTGCATGTACTTCCATAAATTATTTATTTCAGGTGATATTTATTTCTGAGTAGCTGCAAAACAGTATGATTGGTTTCTCCATATTCTTTATAAGCTATTTGCCGGGTAGACCGCATCATCAAAAGGTAGTAGGCCGCCACACTTTCTGCCTCCCGCCGGTTAAAGCTGCCGGCATTGGCTACACTTCCCAGTCCTGCATTATTATTATTTGGTTTTTTTAATGACTCAATTAACGTAAGGTTCCCTTTCTCTGTTAAAGCCTGGTACCAGTCAAAATCAAAATACTTGAGGGCAAGCGGCCGGGTGTAAAACTCAACATAGCTGTATTCTTTATCGTTACGGGTTTTTATATATCCGATTTTTACACTCAGCTTGCCAATCTCCGCCTGCAAATCACTGTTTTTAAAATAGCGCAGCTCGCCGGAATTTCTCAGCTGATTCAGTATTCCATCATTGGGCTCAAATATGATATTCTGATTTTGTATAATAGCCGTAGTAAAGGCGGGCATAAACCGGTGTGAAAGATTGGTAAGGCTGCTGTCTTTCACATAATTAATAAAGTACAGGCATTCTTTTTCCTTGTTCAGCCGGCTTGCCAGGCATTTTTGTAAAAAGATAGAATCATTATAGAGTTCCTTATAAAGATTTTTGGCATGTTTTACGGCCCGCTGATCTTCTACATAATGCTCCCTGAAATTTTCTGCCAGAAATCCGCAGAACACAGCGAGAAACAGCATTAAAAACTCCCAGAAATAATGGGTCCATTTTTTACGGGCGGTGTGGGTGTGGGCATGTACTTCCATAAGTAATTTATTTCAGGTGATATTCGTTTTTAATTAAAGCAATCAATCTTTCAGCACTTTGTGCTATAGCCTCATAACCTCTCTTATTCTGGAGAGTAGTACTTTTCTGGTTGCTAATGAAATTTAGATATTCATTCAGGTGTTCCGTATTAATTGTATAAATCAAACTATCTGTTTCTTTTCTATCAAATATCTCTGTGTGTGCCCTGTACCTTATTAAAAGTTCCTGTGCGGTAAATATATTTTGGAGAAAATCTTTCCCTTTTTCCTGCAGGGTAATATATCCTTCCTGCCAAAACCCGGC
>JANMLJ010000292.1:0-5243 GCA_031372465.1 Chitinophagaceae bacterium
CCGGCAACAAAAAAAACTATTACTTATCGTGGAAGATGATGGTATTGGATTTGACGAAACCAGTATCCCTAAAGAACGTCATGGACTTGGTAATATAAAACAAAGAGTGACCGCCATGAAAGGAAATATTCATTCAGATAATGAGAACGGAACCAGGATCACTATCAGCATTCCGGTTTAATACCAGAAAACTGGTAGGTTAATTTGTTATTTTTAGATTTACTTTTAGTATTATGATTAGAGTGGCCATAGTGGAAGACAATCTTTCCTACTTAAAAGCTATGCAGGTGCTCATCAGCAGTCAGCCAGATTTGTTATTGGTTTATACAGCAGAAAACCTTTCGATGATGGATGCCCTGTATGAAGCGGAGCCAGACGTAATCATTCTTGACATAGATCTTCCGGTGCGTAACGGCATAGAAGGTGTAAAATTGATTAAAGAGCATTTACCAGAAACAGGTGTCTTCATGCTCACTGTTTTTGAAGATGAGGATAAAATATTCAACTCCATCAAAGCTGGTGCTCTAGGCTATTTACTTAAAAAAGATTCCCCGGAAAAAATAATTGAAGCCATTAAAGCGATACACCATGGTGAAAGCATCATGAATGGAAAGATTGCCCGGAAGATGCTGGAATTTTTCAGCCGTAAAGAAAGCGACCGCCAGGAAGAACTGGAACAATATAAACTTACCAAAAGAGAAAAAGAGATTTTACAATTGCTGATAGATGGAAAATCTTACAAGCATATAGCCGATATCTGTTCTATCAGTTTACAAACCCTGTTTACACATACCAGAAATATCTACAATAAGCTCAACATTCACTCAAGAGCCGAAATAGCGGCACGGTTTCATTGATACTCCTTTTTAATGCTTAATTAATTGAAAAATCACAGATATCTGGTATTGTTTTAAATTATATATTCCCGGAGCTTTAATATGCTTTTATTGAATGAATTTAGAGACCGTGTTTTCCACCTTTGAATTCCCGTCTTTACACCCTCTGGGAAAGTAGTAGATTTTGTTTTGTTTTAGGTAGCAGTTAAGTGAAATACAATTCAATTGTGAATAATTATATGATAATAATAATTTTTGGGATTTACAGTTATCCGACAGAATGTTATAGTTACCCGGCAGGATGGTACAGTTGTTAAATGCCGGTTGACTGAGTTTTAGAGTGGTCATACATTTAAACACCTGTTCAGATTCATCATTTCCCGTATTCCTCCAGAAAGCCCCTCCGGCCTTTGATTAGAATGTAGTTATTTACCAGGTAAAGATTACACCAGCTAATAACGTGTTCTTTACACCAATCCGTCCCTTAAAAAATCATTTTGATTATTGATTAGTAAAATAGTTTAGTCGCTTTATTAAAAGAGAAAATAAAGGCCATGAATATTAATTGTTACCTGCTACAGGCTGATAATTTATAAAGCAGTTTCAAAAAAAATGCTATGAATTATAAAGAAACAAAAACCACTTATTATGAAAAAATATCTAATAGATTTTATTTGCCTGTTTATTCTTTCGCTATGTAGTATAACTATACAAGCACAATCAGTAGCCCCTTCGTGGCAATGGGCAAAGCGTCCCAATATTGAAATTACTGCCTATACAATTCCGGCTCTCAGCTCAGATGGAAACGGGAACATTTATGTAACCGGAGGATTTGTTGGTACAGCCACATTTGCAACCTTACCTGCACCAACTACTTTAATAAGTGCCGGTGAATCGGATATTTTTATTGCAAAATATGATGCATCCGGAAATGTTCTTTGGGCAAAACGAGCAGGGAGCATTCATGTTGATATTGCATATGCTATTAAATATGATGGTTTTGGAAATTTTTATTTGGCAGGGTTTTTTATTGAAAGTACAAATTTTGAAACAACAAGCCTGGTAAGCTCCGCCAATTCTGCTAATATATTTATTGCAAAATTTAATGCCACAACCGGTGATTTACTTTGGGCAAAGCAGGGACAGGGAGCTGATGGTAATGATAGGAGAGCCTATGACATTGCAGTAGATAATGCAGGTGACGCTTATATTACCGGATCAATTGCAGGATCAACTACAACATTTGCCCCTCTTCCGCCCTTGAATGTATCAAACAGGTGGTGGGATATCTTTGTAGTAAAATATAATGGTTCCGGGATTCCTCAATGGCAAACAGCAGTAGGAAGTACGGCTGCAGGCTATTACCTGGAAAGTGGAAATGGAATTGCGGTAGATCAATCTGGAAAGGTTTTTGTAACCGGAAGAATGAATGGTTCTACTGCAGAGCCAACCATGTTCGGATCTATACCCCTGGTTTCAAATGGTGGTGGTGGTTTTTATGAAACCGACTACTTCTTAGCAAAATATAATCCTTCCACAAGTTCATGGGAATGGGCAGTTAATGGCGGAGGCACAAATTCGTCGCCTTATAATACAGACTTTGGATCTAAAGTTTCTTTAGATAATTATGGCAATCCCTATGTAAATGGAGTTTTAAATTCCCAAACATCCGTCTTTGGTTCTACTACGATAACAGAACCCGGAATAAGCGGATATTTTGTTGCCAAATATACCAGTCAGGGAAATTTATCATGGATCCGGCCTTCAGGGGGTGTAGGTGGGTCTGGTGGAAACTCTTCAAAAGTAGACGCCAATGGTAATTTTTACATGGCTGGAACATTTGATGGAACGACGACGGTAGGCACTCAAACTCTTACCAGTACTGGTTATGATAATAGTTATGTAGCCAGTTGGAACACTAATGGAGTTTTTCAGTGGGTAAAGCATATTCCAGGATCCTACTATGGCCATGCAACTTCCATTGACATAGAAAGTAATGGGAAAATAGATTTCCTGGAAGTTTTTGCTCAAAATGAAACTTTTGACTGTACGATTTTAAATGCTACAAGCTTTAATAGTCTGGCGATTGCTAAACTTGGCACCACCAGTAATGGACCTGAAATACCAACCGTTACAGCATCATCTAATCCTGTATGTAATGGATCAAGTACTACATTAAGTGTCAGTGTTGGTAACCTGAATGGCGCAACAGACTGGAAATGGTACACCGGTAGTTGCGGCGGTACACTAATAGGCAGCGGGCCATCAATCTCCGTGAGTCCGTTACAAAACACAACTTATTATGTGAGGGGCGAAGGAGGTTGTACCGGATCTGGTAGTTGTGGTACCATCAGCATTACAATCAACAAGAATCCTCCATCGATTAGCTGTGCCGGACCTGTTACCATCAATACTTCTCCCGGTTTATGCTCCGGCACCACCACCTTAACTCTTCCAACGGTTAGCGATAATTGCGGTTCACTCGGAAATGCCTTAAGTTTTGATGGCGGGTATGTTGATGTACCTGATGCACCAATATTGAATCCTTTCAACGAATGGACTTTGGAAACTTGGGTGAAAAGAACAAATCCGGGTGTACAAGAAGGTTTGATTGAAAAATATAATAATCCTGGGAGTAACTATGGTTATTTGCTACGAGTTCTTGACACGGATAAGGCCATGGCAGGATTTGTCTTTGGATGCTGCGGCGGCTATTTCATTTCCGGTACAACTACTATCCTGCCCAACGTCTGGTATCACCTTGCTACAACCGTTAACAGAAATACCGGCGTGATGAAGCTTTATGTAAATGGTGTATTGGATGCACAGGTGATTGGCATGGTCGGTTTGCCTATAATACCAAATAATGCATCTCTTAAATTGGGAGCAAGGGGAGATGATGCTGTCGCCAGGTTAAGCAATGGAGGGTTGATGGATGAAGTAAGGGTTTGGAGTGTTGAACGTACAGAGGCACAAATACAAGCAGGTATGAATATTGAGCTTGGTGCACAACCTGGCCTTATAGCACTTTTTCATTTTAACCAGGGAATAGCAGGCGGCAATAACACCGGACTTACAACAGTTATAGATGGCTCTGGAAATAATAACAATGGAACACTTCTTGGTTTTACACTTACAGGCCCAACTTCTAACTGGGTTGCAGGACAGCTTTCCGGATCTGCACCTATCGTTACCAATAATGCCCCAGCAACTTATCCGATTGGGAATACCACAGTAACCTGGACAGCAACTGATGCTAGTGGCAATTTAGCAACATGTAATCAGATAGTAACTGTTATAGACAATCAGGCGCCGGTAATAAACTGCCCATCCAATATTTCAGTTAATGCAACCAGCGCTTCAGGGACAATCGTAAATTATGTTACACCAGTAGGAACAGATAATTGTTCATCAACCACTATCCTAACTGCAGGATTAGCCAGCGGTGCAACATTCCCGATCGGTACAACATCAGTTACGCATAAAGTAACCGATGCAGCTGGTTTGACAGCTGAGTGTTCTTTTACTGTAACGGCTACCGGTTTAGTGCCACAAATTGTTTGCCCTCAAAATATAACGGCGAACAATACACCAGAAAATTGTGGTGCCATTGTAAATTTTGCAGCTACTGAAACAACAGGTATTCCGGCATCCGTAATCACCTATTCTCAAAACCCTGGAACCCTCTTCCCGATTGGAACCACTATTGTGACAGCAACTGCAATAAATGCAGTTGGTACATCCGTTTGTACATTTACGGTCACTGTTACTGATAATGAAAAACCTGTGATCCATGTTCAAAACATTAACCGTTGTTTCGAAGACGATAATTCTGGCTGCAATATCAACCTGGGAGCAACCGCAACGGATAATTGTGCCGTACAATCATTAACAAATAATGCTCCTACTTGTTTCCCTGTTGGAACCACTACAGTCATCTGGAATGCAACGGATATTCATGGAAATGCAAGTACTGCAACGCAAATGGTTACCCGAAATCCGGAAATACATCTTGATATCTGCGCCGGGCCAACACTTAGAATTTACAAAGGCACAGGTTTAGCCGGAGGTCCTTATGGTCCGCAGACTGTTAACCTGAATGCAACAGTTACAGGCGGAACACCTGGATATACATATAGCTGGTCACCTGCTTCGGGATTGAATAATGCCGGTATTGCCAACCCCGTTGCCAGTCCGGCCAATACAACAACTTATACGTTGACCGTAACCGATAGTAAAGGATGTAGCCGCAGTTTGAGTATTACGGTCGAAGTATTGCCCTTATCCAGTATTGTATGTACAGGAAGCGGAAACAATATTAAGTACGCCATTTGTCATGTACCACCGGGTCTTCCTTCGAATCCGCAAAACATCTGTATAGGTGAAACTGCATTGAATGCGCACCTG
>JANMLJ010000317.1:0-1574 GCA_031372465.1 Chitinophagaceae bacterium
TTAATGGGATGGGTTACGGTGGTTATAGAAGGAAATGAAATCAGCCTTGATACAGCTAAAACACCTTTTTTAAATCATCACAATACCGAAAGTGAAAGAAAAGTGGTGATTGGTGAAAAAAGTTTAAACATCAGCGATAAAGTAAATTTTAAACGAAATGTGGGACAAACAATATCATCTTCTCCCTATGTAAAGCTGGAAGATGGATATTATGCTATGACTGCCAGGGTGAAAAATAGTAGGGGATTTGACAAACTTGAAATGTATGCATTAAGTAATGGTAAAGCCCTGACCTATGCTATTAATAAAGAAAACATATCCTGGAAAACTATCAGTATAGATCGAATAACTGTTAAAGGAGGGAAGGTGGAAATTGGTTTTAGGGCAGAAGGTGAAGCCAGTGCTTTTTGTTATGTGGATGATGTGTCACTGGTGAAAACAAAATGAGATTTTACTATTTTAGTTTAAATAAATTAGCTGATGAATAGAAATATAAAATATAGAACCGGGTTGTTTTTGTTGATACTATCAAACTGTGTTAGTTACGCACAAAGCAACAAACTAATAAAGGATACAATCCTTCATTCAAACGGAAATCCAATTTTTACGCACAAATACACCGCCGACCCTGCTGCCTTGGTTTATAAGGAGAAGGTTTATTTATACACTGGTCATGATGTGGCGCCTGCAAAAGAAAACCGCTATGTGATGAACGAGTGGTTATGTTTTTCTTCAAGTGATATGGTGAACTGGAAAGAGCATGTTTCTCCACTGAATGTAAAAGCATTTGCCTGGGCCAAAGGCGATGCCTGGGCCAGCCAGGTTATTGAACGAAAGGGAAAATTTTATTGGTACGTTGCCATTACACATGATAGTACACACAGGGGTAAAGCAATTGGGGTGGCTGTGTCTGATTATCCAACCGGACCTTTCAGGGATGCTATTGGTGCTGCTTTGATTACAAATGATATGACTACAGAAGCCAAAATCAGTTGGGATGATATTGACCCTACTGTTTTTATTGATGATAATGGGCAGGCTTATTTATTCTGGGGCAACACCACCTTGCATTATGTAAAGCTCAAAGAAAATATGGTAGAAATGGATGGGGCTTTTAAGAAAGTGGAAGTGCCGAAATTTACAGAAGCGCCCTGGGTTCACAAACATAATGGCTGGTATTATCTTTCTTATGCGTATGAGTTTCCTGAAAAAATTGCTTATGGCATGAGCCGTAGTATTGATGGGCCCTGGGAATATAAAGGAATTCTTAACGAAATAGCCGGCAACTGCAATACCAATCACCAGGCCATTATTGATTTTAAAGGAAAATCCTATTTCATTTATCATAACGGCGCATTGGTACCGGATGCTGGCAGCTTCCACCGTTCTGTTTGTATTGATTACCTGTTTTACAATAAAGACGGAACAATGAAGAGGGTGGTAATGACTAGTGAAGGGGTGAATATGGTGAAATAAGGGGATACATATGTTTAATTAAGCTTATAAGGCAACCCTTTAAAAGCATATTTTTTCTAGTAGTGTCTCACCTGATAGTCCTGAGGAATCGAAGTATC
>JANMLJ010000386.1:0-3844 GCA_031372465.1 Chitinophagaceae bacterium
GTAGCTGTTCTAAAAGGTGGCGAAGTTACGGAAATAAACAGCCTGATTAACCACAGAGTTCACAGATTTAAACACAGATACGCACAGATTAATACAGAACTGACTTGCGGTTTATATACAGAAGAAATCCGAAGGTGGACAGGAATGTGAATACAGTTTGGCCACGAAGTGACACAAAACTTCACAAAATGTACGTATTCGGTTGATTTTATTTTAGCCGCAGGTTACCAGTGATATGACAAACAATATAGTCCAATATCAGCTACGCATATTTTGACTATTTGTTTGAAACCTTACCGAAGTATCGGCACAGGTCGTGATTTACCAATGTGATTTATTTCTGTTCAACAGTTTTGTCTTTTGATTGGTTTTGTAATGCCAGTTGGTATTCAGCCTGTTGTTTAAGCGCCTGTAACTCTTTACGGGATGTAATGTCTGTCTTGTTTAGATTTTCAAGACAGTTCTTATAATCTTTCAATTGAAAATAATTAGTAGCCAGGTTAAAATAAGCTATGTCAAATTCGGGAGTAAGTTTTACTGCCTGCTTATAAAATAGTATGGCTGAATCAAATTTATTCATATCCGTATAAACAGTTCCTTTATTCACAAACAATGCATTTTTATAGGGGTTATAACGGATTGATTGATCCATCTCCTTTAGTGCTTCAGGATATTTCATTAAACCCTTGTAGGAAAGTCCTATAAAACTCTCAATGGGGAAACCATTTGGGGATAGGCTTACAAAAGCGTTTTTACCTTTATTCCCTTCTTCAATGGAAAGTTGATAGGCATTGGCAGATTTTTGCTGAGAACCTTCAGCCTCATAAAGTTTAGACAATACCAGGTGCTTTTCGAAACTGTATTTTTTAAAGCCTAAAAATAAATTAAAAGCTGCAATTAACCCAAAGAGGGCCAGTTGCCAATTTTTCAGTTGTCTTTTGATAGCAGCTGCTTCATTGTTATTTATGGCAGTACCTAATATGATACCGGCCATCAGATACACATAAAGAGAATGTTCTATCCGGTCGCCTGGAAAACTGAACATACTATCAATGGCAAATGCTGCCAGACCACCCAACATTACAATATTTAATACCCGACGATCTTCTGACGGTGATTTTATTATTGTTTTAAAAGCAATCAATGCAATCATTACCCACATACCAACATATAGCAAAGCGCCGGGTATACCAGCTTCTGCCATCACCAACAGGTAATCGTTATGCGGGCTGTCTGGTATATATTTTCCTTCTGACCAGGAAAGGCCCTCTGTGCCATATTTAGTTACATCAACTTTCCAGTTACCTGCTCCTACACCTGTTACCCAATTATCTTTTATAACTTCCGTTGTCTTTGCCCATATTTTCAATCTTTCATTTACATTATTTGCAGCGGATGAAACACCCCCTGTAGTATCAGTACTAAATATTTTGCCCGTACGTTCCTTTAATGATTGTGATAATTCGCCTTCCTTATCTGTTGTTATCAGTAAAAATGCCAGGGCCGCAATACCAGCCATTCCTGCCATCGTTCCTATAATCCATTTCTTTCTGTTGGCAGGAGAAAACAATGCAACCAATAAAAGTGACAGAAGTGCTGATCCAAGACCAGCCAACCAGCAAGAACGTGTTTGTGAGAGAATAGCTGACAGGGCAATTCCTGCTAATGCCAAAGTTGCCAGATATTTCCAGCTTTTACTTCCTTTATATAATAAAAAAAAGGCAAAAGGAATTAGCATTACCTGTGCTGAACCATATAAATTCCTGTTTCCCATTAATCCATATGGCTTATAGTTTCCCGGAATATCAGTAAATGCCAGATCATAAAACTGGCAGACTCCAATAAAGCAGTGAATGATGGCAGCCACTGAAAGGAGTTTACAGAGTCGGATCAGGTAACCTTCTTCGTTTGTAGCGATCTGTGATACAATAAAAAGTAAAAGCAGGTTGAGAAAATGCCGGCTAATACCATAATATACCTGTTGTTTATTTGTCGCTGAGAAAAGTGATACCAGGTTCCATAAGCCATATAGTATACCAATAAGAAAAATAATTTTAATCAATATTGGCCAACCCTCAGTTATCAGGCTTTTTCTGAAACCATAAAAATATACTGTAAAGATTAAAACAAATCCAGCTAATATACCATACCTGACAGCGATGGTACTATCCATTAATGATCTGGAAAACATAAAAGGTAAAATTGCGGTTAAAATTAATAGCATATTGAGCATTGCTCCTGACCCAGGTTTTGTACTACTACCCTTAGCTACTTTTGCAGCAAGTGGATTAGCTATTTCCAGTCTTTGATCCCTCTTACTCGCCTGTTTATTTTTCTTGCTCATCTACTCTACTTATTTTTTATTTATCGTACAAATGTACTCAGCATTTAATACTCTTCCAGTCAATTATAGGCTAATTAATATTTTGTCCAAAGGGCACCCTTGGAGAGGTGCTACGAAAAAAACCGAAGTAACCTCTCCATAAAAAGTAAGTTATTATTTAATAGGTATGGCTAATACTGCCACCAAGTCACCAATACACAAATGTTCACCAAGGAATTCTCTATTATAAAAATAAATCGTTTTATGCCATCTTTTGACAAGACATGACAGAAACAAAATTCATAGACTTTTTCCAACAGGCCAGTCCCAGGTGTTTTATGAACTACATAAGCGGCATTGACAATCAGTTTACCGGTCTTCTCTTCCGCAGCAGATAATTCTATAAAATTCCCTTTGTGCATCTTCGTGACTTGGTGACTCTTTGTGGCAAATTGTCTTAAAATTTTCAACTGGATAATGATGTCTAATACCAATTGCTAAGAGTTTAAAAAATTAAAAACAAGTAGATAACTTTTCATGGGGCTCTCAATTGCTTGTTTCAATTGTAGATTTGTCACTTTTTTTGTCTTGAAACAAAAAAAGTAACCAACGAAAAATTCAAGGCAAACGCAATTGCTCCCCGATTTACATCGGGGCGGGCCTCTGCTTTGCCATCCCACGCCCCCTTTTCCATTGGATCCTCGTCCTGTTGTTTTGACATTCGATGAAGTTGTAAAATGTTCAAGACTATGCTGTTTTTTTCTGTCTCGAGCCGAATATATGATGACTCTGAACTTTCGGTTATGAAACCAAAATAAAATAGTAAACTGGAAGATTCGTTTCTAGTGCCTCTTCTATGAGTTTTAAAATTAGAACATGGAAATATTTTTCATTGAATTAATAAATACATATACTTCTATTCGCGAATAAAATCTCCTTTGCTAATAAGAAAACGAAATTGCAATTGTATAATTGTCAATTTGTTAGATCTAAGTTATATAGATATGATAAATTATACCAATTAGATTAAAAATACATTTTTGCACACGGATAAAACGGATTGGATAGATGAACACAGATTATTTTGATAAATCAAAATCCTGGATTTCTGCGTAGCAGAAAAATCCGTGTTCATCCGTTTAGTCCGTGTCATCCGTGTGAAAATACACGGCAAATGAGTACATTCTCAATAGCTTACTTTTAATGTGCAAATGGTATTAAACAGCCCAATACATTTCACGCAAAGAAAAGGCTGAGCAAACCTGCCTGCCGGTTTATCTGCCGAATCCGCAGCGGCGGAGTAGGCATGGTAGGCAGGGAATACATAAGACTAATTAATATTTCACTTTGATATTAATCTCCGTTCTGCTTTAATGATCCGGGTAAGCCGTAACCTTTTTGCTGTAATACATCAGCTGCAAAATTTTTTAAAAATAATGCACAGGATGGTAAGTTAAAAACGAAAATTTACTTTATCGCTTTTTTAATAATCAATTTTTTTCATCCTAGGCACCAGGAAAT
>JANMLJ010000396.1:0-22092 GCA_031372465.1 Chitinophagaceae bacterium
CTTTATCCTACCGTATTTGAAGAAATTAGAGGCTGTCCCAAAAGTCAATTCAAAAATAAATGCCGGTAAGGCGATAAGACGGTAAGTATTGAAATTCAAATACTATTTTCTTCCCGACTAACCGTCTTCCCCTCAGGGTCCTGTGGACCGGCAATATTTAGCTTTTAAGACAACCTCTTAAGTATACCTGCAGATTTTCTTTTCATAAATCAGCGAATCAGTATTTTTGGATTAAATCAGTCAAATTGTCCTACGAATCAATTTCAGTATTTGATATTTTAAAAATCGGAATTGGTCCATCGAGCTCACATACATTGGGCCCCTGGAGAGCAGCTCAGCGATTTGCAGAAACATTACAGGAAAAAAATCAGTTATTTGACGTAACCCAAACAAAAGTTTTGCTCTACGGGTCACTGGCAAAAACAGGAAAAGGGCATGGAACAGATGTAGCAGTTCAGTTGGGCTTATGTGGTGATGACCCGGTCACTTTTGCAGTAGACCAGATAAATGCCAAGATAAATGACATTGCAGCAATGAAGAAAATTGTGTTACTGGGTTTGCATGAAGTAGACTTTGATCCGCAGGAAGACATTGATTTTTTAATGACAGAAAACTTACCCTTTCATCCCAATGCAGTTACTTTCTTAGCAGTAATGAGAAATGGGGAATCCATTGCAGAAACTTTTTACTCTATCGGTGGTGGTTTTGTAATAAAAGAAGGCGAGGAGGCAGGTGGAAAACAAATCATGCAAATTCCTTTTCCCATCAATACAGCAAATGATCTTTTACACTGGTGTATTAAAACTGGGTTGTCTATCAGTGAAATTGTTATGGAAAATGAACATGCCTGGTTAAAGGAATCGGAAATAAAAGAAAAGATGTTGAATATCTGGCGTGTAATGAAGGAATGTATGTACAGAGGTTGCCATACACCAGGAATTTTGCCCGGAGGTTTACAGGTAAATCGTCGTGCTGCCGCATTGAATAATAAACTGCTTGGCGAAAAAAAATACAACGATTATAATTCATGGCTGATAGCCATTCGCGAAGGGGGCAATGATTTCAACTACACGTTAGATTGGGTAAGTTGTTTTGCCCTCGCCGTTAATGAGGAAAATGCCTCTTTTGGAAGGGTGGTTACTGCACCAACTAATGGAGCGGCAGGTGTTATTCCTGCTGTACTTCAATACTATATTTCTTTTTGCAATAAAGACGATGATAATAAAGAGGAAAAAATTTTACATTTTTTATTAACAGCTGCGGAAATAGGAAGTATTTTTAAAAAAGGTGCAACACTTTCCGCAGCGATGGGTGGTTGCCAGGCAGAAATAGGCGTTTCTTCAGCGATGGCAGCAGCCGGCCTAACCGAATGTATGGGTGGTACACAAAAACAAGTGATGATGGCAGCAGAAATAGCGATGGAACATCATTTGGGCTTAACCTGTGATCCTATTGGAGGATTAGTGCAGATACCTTGTATAGAAAGAAACACCATGGGAGCCATCAAAGCAATTACCGCTTCTCAATTAGCTTTGCAAAGTACACCCGATTTTGCCAAAGTATCGCTGGATGCCGTTATTAAAACGATGTGGGATACAGCAAAAGACATGAATTTTAAATACAAGGAAACTGCTGATGGAGGGTTGGCAATAAATGTTCCGTTAAGCCTTCCTGAATGTTAGTAAACTATTATTTAACTTTCGTAAAACATATTTATCAGTATGAGAAAATTGTTAACGACAGGAGTATTGTTGTTTGTTGCATGTCTTTCAAAGGCACAACAATTCGGAGGTAACCCACCTTCACATCAATGGAATCAAATCAATACTGATTCAGCAAGAATAATATTTCCAAAAGGACTGGATAGCCAGGCAAACAGAGTGGCTTCTATCGTTCATTACCTGGCTGCAGAAAGACCTGTTTCACTGGGTTCACAATTAAAAAAAATAAATATTGTTCTGCAAAATGAGACGACAATACCAAATGGATATGTACAACTGGGCCCTTACCGAAGCGAATTTTTTCTTACTCCCGATCTGAATAATTTCGGACAGGGAAGTATACCCTGGAATGACCAGCTGGCCTTACATGAATACCGGCATGTACAGCAGTTCAACAATTTCAATAACGGATTGAGTAAGTTAATGAAAACACTGTTCGGAGAAGAAGGTTATGCCCTTGCCACCAATGCGGCTATTCCTGATTGGTTTTATGAAGGCGATGCTGTGTATAATGAAACACTACTTTCTAAACAGGGTAGGGGAAGATTACCGCTTTTTTTAAATGCCTATCCATCACTCTGGCAGGCCGGTAAAAAATATGCCTGGATGAAATTAAGGAACGGTTCTTTTAAGGATTATATCCCCAATCATTATAACCTGGGTTATTTATTGGTGAATTATGGCAGGCAAAAATACGGAGCCGACTTCTGGACAAAAGTAACGGAGGAAGCCAGTGCTTATAAAGGATTATTTTATCCTTTTCAGTCGGCAATAAAAAGAAATGCAGGCATTGATTACAAAACTTTCTGTGAACAGGCTTTTGCCTCTTATAAAAAAGATGTAGTAAGAATAACTGCCAAAAGAGATGAATATGTTTTGCCGGTTAAGAAAAATTTTGTTACCAGTTATTACTTCCCCTATGCGATCGGCAATGATTCATTAGTTTACCTGAAATCCAGTTTTCGTAAGCGGCCTGCGTTTTATATTAAGGATGCTAACGGAGAACATCAACTGAAAATAAGAGATATTTCTATTGACGAGCAATTCTCTTATCGCAATGGTAAAATAGTATATGCAGCTTTTGAAAATGACCCACGCTGGGGTTGGAAAGATTATAGCGTGTTGAAAATTATAGACGTACAAACAGGTCAACAGAAAAAGCTAACCACAAAGACAAAATATTTTACGCCGGATATTTCAGCAGATGGATCAAAAGTGGCCGCCGTGCAGGTGAATATAAAAGGTAAAAGCGAATTACATATTATCAATGCAACAAACGGGGAGCTGATAAAAGCAATTCATTCTTCGGAAATAAATTTATTTACTGATCCCAAATTTATTGATGAAAATTCACTGGTAACAGCGGTACGATTAACCGACGGTAAAATGGCACTCGCCACGGCGGATATTTCAACAGGAAATACAGTAAGGTTAACACCTCCATCCTTTAATGTGGTAGGTTATCCAGGTGTTAATAACAGCATCATTTATTTTACGGCTTCCTATGCAGGAAATGATGATGTGTTTGCGCTGAGAATGAAAGATAAAAAGATTTTTAAAATTTCTGATGGCCCCCTGGGAAATTATTATGTGAATGCGGGTAATGAAAAAATTACCTGGTCTGCTTTTACTGCAGAGGGATACCAGTTAAAACAACTGAATGAAAAAGATATTGTGTGGAAGGAGATCGGAATGGCTGTTGCCGAAAAATTAACGGATAAATTCCCGGTAAGCCTCGCAAATGATTTTGGGGATGTGCTGCTGAATAAAATAAGGCAAAGAAATTTTCCGGTCAGCAAGTATAAAAAAGGAACAAAGTTATTGAACTTTCATAGCTGGCGTCCTTATTATGAAGATCCAATTTTTACGTTCTCTCTTTATGGAGAAAATGTATTGAATACCCTGCAAACAGAATTATATTATTTATACAACGAGAACGAAAAAACAAATGCCGTGGGTTTTAGCGGAGTCTATGGTGCTATGTTTCCTTACTTAAGCTTTGGAACTGAAATGACATTTAACAGGGAAACGCCAATCGGGAATAAAACCCGCCAGTGGAATCAACTAGATACAAGAATCGGATTAAGCATTCCTTTGCGTTTTACCAGCGGACAAACATATAAGAACTTCAATATGGGAAGTTCGTATGTATTGCGTAACGAATTTAACAAGGGATTCTATAAAGACTCGTTGGGGAGTACCTCATTTAGCTATCTCCAGCATTTTATTTCCTGGAGCCAGCAGGTACAACAAGCTGCACAGCATATCTACCCACGCTTTGCTTATTCTTTATCGGCTACTTACCGGCATGCTATTACCAACTATAAAGGCAAACAGTTTATTACAAATGGCTCCTTGTATTTGCCAGGCTTAATGTCCATACACAACCTGTTGTTAACGGGTTCTTTCCAGGAAAGAGATACACTCTCACAGGTTTCTTTTGGTAATCGTTTTGCTTATTCAAGAGGATATACAGGGCGTTATTTTTCGAGAATGTGGCGTGTCTCTGCCAATTATCATTTCCCTATTATTTATCCTGACTGGGGCTTTGGCAATATTTTATACCTGCAAAGAGTAAGAGGAAATATTTTTTATGATTACACCAAAGTTTATTCAAGGGATAAAAAAACGACAAGAGATCAACGAAGTGTTGGTGGAGAATTATTTATCGATACCAAATGGTGGAACCAATACCCGTTGACTTTTGGTTTTAGAGTAAGTCGCCTTTTAGACAAGGATCAGTTTAACGGCTTTAAAGGAACAATATTTGAATTTGTTTTACCGGTGAGTATTATCCCAAGATAATCAGCTATTGGGTATTTTTTTAATTTTTTGTTTTTTTGGTGCATGCATCCATTTATTCAGTTTATAGGATAACAAAGCGCTGGCGCTGCCGATAAAAGCACCACCTATTACGTCAGCCGGATAATGGACTCCAAGATAAAGCCTTGAAAAGCCAATTAAACTTGCCCAGGTAAATGCCGGCACAATTACGTACCATTTATGACTTATTATTGAAAGCGAAGTGGCAGTAGCAAACGCTACTGAAGTATGACCTGAAGGGAAAGAGGCATTTGTGCTGGTTTTCAATGGATGAAGAGTTGGGTCATGTTCGACTGGTCTGGGCTTGTTTCCAATGGTTTTAATGGCAAAAGAGAAGCCTTGGGAAAAAGCAAAACTCTCCAACGTAAAAAGGGCATATTTTTTCAATGTAGTTTTTTTATTAATCATGCCTGTTATCCAAAAAGTTAGCGGTGTAGCTAAACTAATGGGTTTAGCAGTTCCTGTGATGAATGTATAAAACGATGTCTTAGCATCTGTCCTTTTATCCTCGAGTTTGTGCAGGAAGCTGGTATTTTGTCCAAAACCGGAAGTACTTGAGATAGTACATGCAACTATCGATATAATATATATAATCTTCTTCATAAAAAAAAAGGGTTTATTTTTTTAAAGGCTCAATATATATATCAATAAAAAAATAACTTGGTTAATTAATAATTTAGATTAACCCAATTAAAGATTAAGCAAACTTTCCTTAATTACGATGATTTTTATTTCTGCATCTGTTTTTTTCTTTCTTTCACTCTCTATTACTTCGGGTTTTGCATTTTGAACAAAACGTTCATTATTTAACTTCTTTTCTACAGAAATTAAAAATCCTTCCAGGTAGACAAGGTCTTTTTGAAGTTGCTCTTTTTGCGATGTTATATCCAGCACAGTTGTAGTTTCCATAAAGAATTTATCTTTTTGAACAACGACCGTTATACTGTTTGCCACAGCCATTGATGTGTAGGAAACTGATAGGGCATTTACCTGTTTCAATAATATACTTTCAATGGATGAATAAGTTGTTTTATTCTCTGTCATTATGTGCAATTTGATAGTATCTTTTGGTTTCAGTTGATTCTTATTCCTGGCATCCCGGATAGTAGTTATTACTTCTTTTAATAATATTGCGGTTGATAAAATAGTATTATCCGCGGGTGTTATGGCAGGATATTGTTTAACAGTAAGGTCATCATTTCTATCCTTCAGTAAATGATATATTTCTTCGGTAATAAAGGGCATAAATGGGTGAAGTAATTGAATCAATTCTTCAAAAAAGCCAACCGTTTTTTCATATACTGTTTTATCAATAGGTTGTTCAAAACCCGGTTTTACCCACTCCAGGTACCAACTGCAAAAATCATCCCAGATCAGGGAGTAAATTGTTTTCAATGATTCACTCAAACGAAAATCATTGAATTGAGCATCCAATTCAATCCGTACTTCACTCAACCGGTTTTCAAACCAATCAATCGCAAAAATGCATTCGGTCTTTCCGTCTTTCGGTCTTTCCGTCGTTCTACTTTCCCAACTCCTGACTAATTTCAACGCATTCCACATTTTGTTGACGAAAAATTTTCCCTGTTCATTACTTGCCTGGTCCCACATAAGATCATTGCCCGCCGGAGATGAGATCATAATACCAAAACGAACTGCATCTGCACCTTCGTCTTCAATCATCTGTAAAAGGTCAGGAGAGTTCCCAAGACTCTTACTCATTTTTCTTCCCTGTTTATCACGAACGATTCCGGTAAAATAAACTTCATTAAAAGGTTTCTGACCTTTATATTCATAACCAGCCATAATCATCCTGGCCACCCAGAAAAAAATAATCTCCGGGGCTGTCACCAATGTATTGGTAGGGTAGTAGTAGTTTACTTCTTTATTGTTGGGATTGCTATATCCATTAAATACTTCAAAAGGCCATAGCCAGCTGGAGAACCAGGTGTCGAGGCAGTCCTCATCCTGTTTAATATCGTCAATGGTGAATGGTGAATGAAGAAAAGGCTTTTCAGTTTGGGATTGACTATTGACTATTGACCATTGACCAGTTAATTTTTCAAATGCTTCCTCCTTTGTTGCAGCTACTGCAAATAAACCATCAGGCGTATACCAGGCTGGTATCCGATGCCCCCACCAAAGTTGGCGGCTGATGCACCAATCTTTGATATTCTCCATCCAGTGCCGGTAAAGATTTTTGAATTTGGAAGGATAGAATTTTATTTCTTCGTCCATCACTGCAGATAAAGCAGGCCCGGTAATTTTTTTCATGTCCACCCACCATTGCAGGGATAGTCTTGGCTCTACTACTACATCCGTTCTTTCTGAATAACCAACTTCGCTGGTATAATCCTCTGTTTTTAGCAGGTAGCCTTTTTCTTCGAGTTCTTTAGCAATCTTTTTTCTTGCTTCAAAACGATCTTCGCCAATATAGATCTGTGCGGCTTCATTCAAAGTTCCATCCTCGTTAAAAATATCAACAACCTCCAGGTTATGTTTTTGTCCCAGTTGGTTATCATTCATATCATGTGCCGGAGTCACTTTTAATGCACCTGTTCCAAAATCCATCGTTACATACTCATCAGTTATGATTGGGATCCGTCGGTTGATCAAAGGGACAAAGGCGAATTTTCCATGCAGGTGTTTATAACGTTCATCGTCCGGATGTACACATATTGCAGTGTCACCCATGATTGTTTCAGGACGAACGGTAGCGATAGAAATATAGTCGTGAGTCGTGTGTAGTGACCCGATAGCTATCGGGTCGGGAGAAGAGTTTCCAGGCTCCTGACTCCTGTCTCCCGGCTCCAGGCTCAGGTAGTATTTCAAAAAATAAAGCTTTTGCTGCGTCTCCTTCCGAATTACTTCTTCATCACTAAGCGCAGTTTTTGCTTTTACATCCCAGTTTATCATCCGTTTGCCTCTGTAGATATGACCTTTATTATACAGATCAATAAAAACATTAATTACAGATTGGTAGTAATCCGGATCCATGGTGAAACTGGTGCGTTCCCAATCAAGACTGCAACCCATTTTTTTTAATTGTTGCAGAATAATGCCTCCATATTTTTCTTTCCACTCCCAGGCATATTCCAAAAATGCTTCCCGGCTTAATGATGATTTGGCAATTCCTTTTTCACGAAGCATATGAACCACTTTGGCTTCCGTTGCAATGGAAGCATGGTCGGTGCCCGGTACCCAGCAGGCATTTTTTCCCTGCATCCTGGCGCGGCGTACCAATATGTCCTGTATAGTATTGTTAAGGCAATGCCCCATGTGCAGCACTCCGGTAACGTTAGGTGGGGGAATGACTACTGTGTAAGGTTCACGGTCATCGGGCTCACTATGAAAATATTTTTTATCTAACCAATGCTGGTACCATCTCTGTTCAGCATTGCTGTGGTCAAAATTTTTAGGCAATTCCATACTTCCTGCTTATTGTTTTTTTATAGCCTGTTACAGCTGGCTGCTATTGAAAATCTAAGTTGGCAAAATTACCGGGTTTTGGGTAGAAGACGAAAAGGAGTGCTAACCTTATTGGGATAATATTCCCTCAAAAGACCTTTTTTTGGGATATAACCCGGAATTTTAAACAGCTTACGCTGATTATGCTTTTTAAAATTATATTCGTAAAAAATTGCCTCAATTGGCATCCGGCAAAAACTTAATTTAAATAACATGAAATGAGCCAAAAAATTATCGAGCATCCCGATAGTCCTGAGGCATCGAAGGATCGGGATATACCAACAGGCGATGATAATTTTTAGGGCGAATTCCATAGCCTGTCCCGTAGAAAGCGGGGTGACAATCATTTAATAATAAAAAATAAACAGATGAAAAGACAATTAGCCTCCTGGTATAGCCCTTCGCTGAATAAAGAAATGCCTATTGCACGATATGGTGAAACTGGTTTTTCACTCTTACTGGTGCCCACCGCTGCAGCTGATTATTTGGAGTACGAACGTTTTCAATTAATGGATCATCTTACTTCCTTAGTAAATGAAGGAAAAGTAAGTGTGTTTTCCATTGATAGTATCAACAATGAAAGCTGGTTGAATAATAATATGAATCCCCGTGATAAATCGATCCGGCATCAGCAATGGAATAATTATGTTTTCAATGAAGTGGTACCTTTTTTAAAAACAAATTCCAGCCAGGAAACGCCCATTATTACCTGTGGGGCATCATTTGGAGCTTTACATAGTATGAATTTATTTTTAAAGAGACCTGACCTGATCAATGGTGTTATTGCCATGAGTGGAGTATATGATCTTACCGAATATACAAAAGGGCATTTTGATGATGATGTGTATTTTAACAGCCCGGTACATTTTATGTCCAACCTGACAGATCATGGAACCCTGGAACAGATTCGCAGAAGCAGAAATATACATATTGTTACCGGTAGCGGCTCTTACGAGGACCCGCAAAGCAGTGGAAAATTTGCAAAAATTCTTTATGATAAAGGAATTAATTACGAATTGGATATTTGGGGTGAAGAATGGCCACACGACTGGAACACCTGGAGAGCTATGCTGCCACATTATATTGCAACAAGATTTTAATAGGAGTAATTTTTTCAGGAGAAAAAATGAAAATCAGGTTGGAATCAGTACGCCTAATTGATGGATGAATTCTTTTCTTTTAATCATTGTAGCGCCCATACTTTCAAGGTATGGAGTATATACCTGGCAATCGATCAATTCAATACCTTCTTCTTTTAATTGCTGAACATATTTAGTAAATGCAAATCTTGAAGCATTACTTTTTTTACTAAACATACTTTCACCAAAAAAAACTTTCCCAAGTTTAATACCATATAAGCCACCTGCCAGTTCTCCATTTTCCCATACTTCTGCACTGTGGGCATATCCAAGCTCATGCAATCGGCAATAAGCTTTCTCTACTTCATTGGTTATCCAGGTTCCTTCCTGACCGGGCCGGAGTGTTTTTTTACAATGATGAATCACCCCGGCAAAATCTTTATTAATAGTAAATTCAAATTTATTTTTATTAAGAAGGGGTTTTATACTCTTACTTATTTTTAGTTCAGCAGGAAATAAAACAAAACGTGGATCCGGACTCCACCATAAAATTATGTCGCCATCATACCAGGGAAAAATACCGTGGCGGTAAGCCAGCAAAAGCCTTTCAGTAGAAAGATCTCCACCCATTGCAAGCAACCCATCGGGCTCTGATAAATGAACCGGTGGAAAATAAATGGTGGGATCAAGTACAAATAAACTCATAAGCCCTGTAAAAATTAAAGATAGTTGGCTTAGCGTTAAATAAAAAAACCGGTCTTTTTCGGACCGGTTTCTCCTGTTTGAATCTTATTGTAGGATAAGAAGTTTTTCAACTTCCACTTCTTTATCTTTAATTACTTTTACCGTATATATTCCACTGGATAAATTACTGGTATTAATCGTATTAAAATTAATGCCATTATCAACAGATACCGATTTCCTGAAAACAATCGCTCCAAACTGATTGATAATTTGTATTTCGGCACTTCCCCTGCTTGCAGCATCAAAAGAAACTGTAACAGATTTAGAAGCCGGAACAGGAAATAACTTTATTCCACCTTGTTTTATGGTTTGTGGCATTTCATCTTCTAAAATATTGCCGGACAAAAAGTTGGTAGCACTGAGTTGGATCAATAGTGTATAACATTTAGTGGTACTGAATACTCCACTCTTGCCAAATACATAAACCTTATAAGTACCAACCTGGGTTGATTTTGTGGCATTATATATTATTTTTTCTGATGTGGTTCCTGTTAGTGCAGATGTACCAATTGCTGAACCTCTGGAGTTATACAGTATCATATCATAGTTAGCCGGAAGGTTGGTGAGTGTGGCTTTAATCCTCAACTGGAAAAGCGTATTGGTAAATGAATAATAGTCTTTATCTGTTGCAGAGCTGATCTGGGCATTGTAATTTACACCTGCTGCAATAGGTACTGCTGTGGCTAATGAATTATTAGGTTCAAAAATATCAGGGCATATATCTGCAGTCGTAGTAAACTGTGCCTGAGTAAAGTTGCCGGTAAGACCATTGGTACAGTTGGCTCTTACTCTCCAGTCATACAAAGTGATGGCAGTTAATCCTGTCAGGTTGAACGAAGTTGAATTGATCCCTGAAGCTGCGTTGGTCCATGATTGGGAACTCGCTATTTTATATTCCACATCATACGTACCGGCACCACTTAATGCAGTCCAGTTAGTAGTTACAGAAGTTGATAAGATCGGTGAACTAACCAGCCCGGTTACATTGCCGCAGCTTGGTGGTGGTAAGGTAGTAAACTGTGTTTGTGTATAATCACCAGTCAGGCCATTCAGGCAATTGGCTCTTACTTTCCAATCATATACAGTATTGGCTAATAAACCAGTGAGGTTAAACGAAGTGGAAGTAGTCGCGGTTGCAAGATTGATCCAAATAATAGAGTTGGCTTCTTTATATTCCACATCATAATTGCCAGAACCAATCATTGCAGACCAGTTGAGGGTTGCAGAGACGGCAGTGATAGCTGAAGTAGCTAACCCGCTAACCTGGCCGCAGGTTGGTATTGGTGTGGTAAACTGTTGTTGCGAATAGTTGCCGGTAAGACCATTGCTGCAATTGGCTCTTACTCTCCAATCGTACAAAGTAGTTTCAGATAACCCTGTCAGGTTTACTGATGTAGAAGTGGTGGCAGTTGCTGCATTAATCCAGAAATTGTCTGAAGCCTCTTTGTAATCAACATCATAAGTACCTGCACCTGTTAATGCTGTCCAGCTAATAGTAGCTGAAACAGATGTAATAGCTGAAGAATTTAATCCCGTTATTGTTCCGCAGGTTGGTGTAGTTGCCGTTGTGAAATTTATTATTGAATAATTGCCGGTAACTCCATTCGTACAATTGGCCCTTACTCTCCAATCATATTGGGTCGTTTCTAATAATCCGCTTAAGTTAATTGATGTGGCAGTTGTAGCTGTAGCCAGGTTTATCCAGGTTGATGCTGATGTTAGTTTATAATCTACATCATAATTTGCTGCTCCATTTAAAGAAGCCCAACTGATAGTCGAAGAAGAAATGGTAATAGCTGAAGTAGTTAATCCATCAACTGTTCCGCAGGTAATAGGGTTTGCATTCGTTGAAAAAATCCCCCTTCCATGGGTAGACGCTACAAGTAATCGGTCGCTGGAGCGATATTGTAACATATTTGTTCTTACATTGGGAAAGCCCGTTTCAGGATCCCAAACTGTAGCATTTCCATTAAACAGTTCTGTTTGCCAAACACCTGTTTCCGTTGCAATAATAGCTTTTGTATTATTTCCCGGATAAAACATGGCCCATCTTACCGGCATATCAGGTAAGTTGCCATCGATAGCGGCCCAGTTTATTCCACCATCATTAGTAACCCACACGTTATTTACTCCATAGTTGGAGAAAGCAACGATTATATTATTTTCGTCGGTGCCAAATTCGATACTATTAATATTAGCGCTGGATATTTGCATAGAAGCGCCAATAATATTAACATATGTTGGAGTGGTATTAGCATTGGTGGCTTTTATCAAACTTGGTAAAACTCCACTGCCCCCACCTCCAAAAAATACTCTATTACTTGTAAAGGGAGATACTTTAATAGCAGAAACAGTTCCATTATTCAAACCCATGGTAACTGAAGTAAACGTGCTTCCAGTTTGAGGATCACTCCATTTTAAAAATGTATTGGCCGTATTGCTGCAATACATAATATTACTTACATCATCATAATCAGTCGGATTAATAAAACGGCCGGCTGTTCCTGAAAAATTGATGGATGACCAGGTACTACCACCATCAATACTTCTTCTGTATTGGTTATAAACATAAGCGCCCCATTGGTATTGCGGCTGATTCTGATCAATATGAACATAGGCACCATCTCCTCCTGTTACTTCCACAGAACTGGCCATTCCCGCACTGTTTAATTGATGGGTGCCATTGTCCTGTGCGCCAGCTAAAAAATAATTGGGCAATGTGGGGTGTACGGCTAAGGAATAAAATTGTTTGATCCTTAATCCGGTATTCTTATCATAAAAATTAGTTCCACCGTTTGGCGAATAATGTATACCACCATCAGAACCTATCAATACCTGGTTATTACTTCTCCAGCTAATGATATGCTGATCAGCATGTACATATTGTCCCGTAGAACCTACCCAGTTGGATATTTGTGTCCAGGATGTACCTCCATTGGTTGTTTTATAACAATCAAGGCTGCCAACTATTACATTATTTACATTAAGAGGATCAATTGCTAAAGCTATACAATACCATCCCTGTCCGTTAGTAAATGCGGGTGTTGATCCGGTCATAGACCAGTTAACACCACCATTGGTTGATTTGTAAATGGCTGCACACTGATAACTTGAGTTAATTGGAACTGCATACAAAGTATTTCCTACACTTGCCAGATCTACATTAAATTCAACCGGGGCATAAGATGTTACGGGAGATATCCAACCCGAAGCAGTAACTGTAGAAGGGCTATCGGTATACCTGTATCCTGAAGCAGCAGCAGCACTGCGATAACCACATGCCACGTGAAGTCTACCGGTAGAACTTAATTCAATGTCAGCAATTCTTGTACTTAATCCGGTTGGCGTAATATTATCCCAGGTCTGGGTTGATTTATTATATCGCTGCAGACCTGCGTTGGTTGAACTGGAAGAACATGCAACGTATAGGTTACCATTGGCATCACAGATAATTTTTGTTATTTTCCAAAAACCTTCTGTGCCATTCATCAAAGACCAGGTAACACCCTGATCTGTACTCCTCCAAACACCGCCACCTCTTACTGCATCAGCATTATCTGTTTTTTCACCGGTACCGAAATACATGATATTAAAATTGGAAGGGTCCTGGCAGATACTTGAAACAGACAAATTTCCAAAGTTATCATTGATCACGGTCCAACCTGCTGGTGTAGCCGTAATATTGGTTGTTTTCCATAATCCACCATCAACACCGCCTGCCCAAACTGTTTTACCGGTAGCATCGGATAGATCTTCCCAGATAGCCCTTAATCTTCCTGATGTGATGGCATTTCCTGCTCTTCCATTTCCATTACTTGCACCAACAGCATCTCTGTCAGGGCCTCTTTCTGTCCAGTTGAGTAATGGTGCACGATATGCTCTGCTTTCCAACAGATGTTTTCTAATTGTATATGCATTTACTAACCTGTCTTTAGGTACAAAGCCAAGGGCAGGATCTTTTGTAGTATTAACTTCAAGCTCATATCGCGCCGCAATATCATCACCTTCTTCTTCTTCAGCTTCCTGTGCTTGTATACAGGTAGTTAAAGTAATTAAAAATGCGGACAGTAATAGTTTTTTCATCATAGGGTAGTTGGAGTGTCGGGTAAAATAATCTTACACAAAATAGTATCTACTTACTATTTTCTATAAGTAGAATTACCGGTAAAATCACTACGTAAAAAAACGAATTGATGTCTTGATTGAAAAGAAAAGCGGTGGAGTATTTATGAAACAATCATTTCGACAGTTGCATTGATACCCCTGTCTGTGATAGCATCGCAGGGAGGTTTCAGTTCGTCATAGTGGCCATTTTTAACGGCATATTTTCCCTGGAAATGGATGATATAAGCACATTGTTCTGCCTGTTCATGCGAATGACCGCAAATTTCCATCAGTGTTTCTATTACCCATTCAAATGTATTCACCTCGTCGTTCCATACAATAAGATTGCAGGGAGTTTCAGTAAGAGTCATTACATCTGTTTCTTCAGCAGTATCTGTTTGTATATGATTTTTTACGGGCATCATGTAGAAAACAAAAATACATTTTTGTTTTTGTACTTTTAAACAAAAATTATGGAAAGAGTAGTTGGCCTTGGAGGCCCCTTTATCAAAGCAGATGACCCCAAAACACTGGCAGCCTGGTATGAAAAACATTTAGGAATTTCATTCAACGGGGCTACTTACACCGACTGGCAATTTACAAACAGTGATGGTTCTAAAAAAAGTGGTTATAATGTGCTATCCTTTTTTAAAAAGGATGCTGATTATTTTGCCCCCAGCGAAAAACAGGTGATGATAAATTTTATCGTGAAAGATTTGTTTGCATTGTTAGCCGTATTAAAAGAGGAGGGAGTAACCATGGCCGGCGAACCGATAGATGAAGAGTATGGTAAATTCGGGTGGATTATAGATTCCGAAGGGAATAAAATTGAGTTGTGGGAGCCACCGGTTTAGGAAATAAAAAAACCCGTCTCATTTAAAACGATACGGGTTGAAGTGGGAGTTGACGGGTTCGAACCGCCGACCCTCTGCTTGTAAGCTTGAGTACGCTGTCTTTTTTATTTAATAATTCACTTATGATGAGATGGTACAAAGAAATTCAATACCTACTCCGGAAGAATATTACTTTCAAGTCAAAATAAAGATCAGTTCCACCCATTTAGAATTACTGGAAGATAATGAGTTGATTTATTGTCTGACCAGTTTTACCAATTCAGCCGTATGTTCAGGAAAAATATAAGCAAACAAAATTTGTCTGTTACGTTGGCTTATCCGGAAATGGTGGCTGTAAAGTTCCTTTAATTTACTTACAACAGGCTGTTGGAAATTGAAAGAGAAAATGTGTGGTTTTTGAAAAACACTTCTGATAGTAAATCCAGGAACTGTTGCCGTAAAATAACTTTTTCGTTTATTTGCCTTATTTTCGTCTCTCATGAAAAAAGGGTTGCAAAAAATATTATTGCTGATTGCCGTACTAACAATGGTAGGGCATACTCTTTTGCCACACATTCATCATGACGATATTCCGGTCGCCATACAAGATCATCACCACGATGAACAACCAGCCGGACATCCACCTCATGATGATGACAATACCCAAGACAATCAACACCATTTATTTTCTTTTGCTCAGTTAGATGAAAACTTTGTTCCCGTAACCGGTCAAATCAATAGTTTTGAGCTACCCATTTTATCTCTTCCTTACTTAGTAGGCATTTATTTGTCTCTTCATTTGCCAGTCAATACTAAAACAGTTTTTGGCAGTTACAAAGTGTTTCTACCACCAGACAAGTATTATCCTTCTTCTTTACATCGGGGCCCGCCAACTGTTTAATGCTATTTAGCTGAAAGGCATTTTATTTTCTGTTATCGACAGATTATAATTTCCTGTCCGCTTTTTTGTGCTTTCTGCAAGGCTCTTGTTTTCTACACACATTATTATTCCAGGAAAAATGCTTAACAAAATCATTGAGTTCTCTATAAAGAACAAACTCATTATCGGCCTTTTTATCATAGGCCTTATTGGTTATGGCAGCTACCATATAACCAAACTGCCAATTGACGCCGTACCGGATATTACGGATAACCAGGTGCAGGTAATTACTGCTGCTCCGGCATTGGCTGCGCCGGAAATAGAGCGGCTGATTACTTTTCCTATTGAACAGGTAAATAATAACATACCCGGGTTGAAGGAAATAAGAAGTTTCTCGAGGTTTGGGTTATCAGTGGTTACTATTGTTTTTGAAGATGCGACAGATGTGTATTGGGCTAGGCAACAGGTAACAGAAAGATTGCAACGGGCACAGGAGCAAATACCAAAAGGGTTTGGCACACCGGAACTGGCTCCTGTTACTACAGGGTTGGGTGAAATTTACCAATACACCGTTCGGCCAAAGAAGGGATATGAAAGTCAATACAATGCCATGGAGCTTCGTACTATCCAGGATTGGATTGTGCGAAGACAGTTATTGGGAGTGAAAGGCGTGGCAGAAGTAAGCAGCTTTGGCGGCTACCTGAAGCAATATGAAATTGCTGTTGATCCTGCCAAATTAATGGCCAGTAATATTACAATCAACGATGTTTTTGCCGCATTAGAAAATAACAATCAAAATACAGGGGGCGCTTACATAGAGAAAGGCCCGACAGTTTTATTTATCCGAAGCGAAGGTTTGGTAGGTTCATTCGATGATATTAAAAATATTGTGGTTAAAAATCTTTCCAACGGAACACCTCTTTTAATCCGTGATGTGGCTGATGTGAGATTGGGCAGCGCAACAAGATACGGTGCTTTGACATATAATGGCCTGGAGGAAGTATCGGGTGCAGTAGTAATGATGCTGAAAGGTGCTAACAGTAATGAAGTAATAAAGAATATTAAAGAACGCATAACACTGATCCAAAAAACATTGCCGGAAGGAGTGTTGATTGACCCATTCCTTGACCGGACAAAAATGGTGAACAATTCTATAAGCACTGTCAGTAAAAATTTATTAGAAGGCGCATTGATAGTAATATTTGTATTGGTACTATTTTTAGGAAATTTCCGTGCAGGTTTCCTGGTTGCTTCCGTAATTCCATTATCAATGCTGTTTGCCATCATTATGATGAATTTGTTTGGCGTAAGCGGCAACCTGATGAGTTTAGGCGCATTGGATTTTGGCTTAATTGTAGATGGGGCTGTAATTATTGTGGAAGCGGTGATGCACCAGCTAACACATAGCAAAAAATTCAACAGCATCAATAAATTGTCCCAGGCTGAAATGGATAACGAAGTAAAAGGTTCTGCGAGCCGTATGATGAACAGTGCTGTTTTCGGACAGATAATTATTTTGATTGTGTACCTGCCAATCTTCACCCTGCAGGGGATAGAAGGAAAAATGTTTAAGCCGATGGCGCAAACAGTTGCCTTTGCATTATTAGGTGCATTTATTCTTTCACTCACCTATATCCCGATGATGAGTGCATTATTTCTCAGTAAAAAGATTTCACACAAAAGAACTTTCTCAGATAAAATGATGGGGCGATTGGAACGTATTTATCAGCATACATTGGAAAAGGTATTGAAGATTCCTAAAATACTATTAGGCGCTGTTATGGCCCTCTTTGGTTTTGCCGTTTTTATATTATTTCAATTGGGAGGGGAATTTATCCCGGCTTTACCGGAAGGTGATTATGCCGTAGAAACAAGAGTATTACCCGGTAGTAGTTTGAATACTTCCATTGAAGCAGTTTCAAAAGGTTCAAGAATTATTTTGGAAAAATTTCCTGAAGTGGAAAAGATAGTAGGCAAAACCGGAAGCAGCGAAGTGCCCACCGACCCAATGCCAATTGATGCAACGGATATGATGATTATTCTGAAAGATCGTAGCAAATGGACTTCAGCAAAAACGTATGAAGAACTGGAAGCAAAAATGAGTAAGGAATTAGAAGCGGTGCCTGGAGTGACATTTGGGTTTCAATATCCGGTAGCGATGCGGTTCAATGAATTAATATCAGGGGCAAGACAGGATGTTGTATGTAAAATATTTGGCGAAGATTTAGATACGCTGGCATTATATGCAAATAAATTGGGCGACATCTGTAATACAGTAAAAGGCAGCAGTGGTTTATATGTGGAAGCTGTAACAGGTATGCCGCAAATTGTTATTCAATACAACCGACCTGCTATAGCACAGTATGGCCTGAATATCAGCGACATTAATAAAGTGGTAAATACTGCTTTTGCTGGCCAAAGCAGCGGTATGGTGTATGAAGGGGAAAGAAGTTTTGAGTTGGTAGTAAGATTAAGTGGAGAAAAAAGAAAAGATTTGACAGATGTTCAAAATCTTTTAATCGCCACACCCAAAGGCACGCAGATTCCATTATCTGCAGTAGCTAAAGTTGAGATTGTTGAAGGCCCCAACCAGATTCAGAGAGAAAACGCACAGCGAAGAATTATTGTTGGATTCAACGTGAGGGGAAGGGATATACAAAGTATGGTAAAAGAATTACAGCAGAAGGCAGAGCAAAAAATGAAATTACCGCCTGGCTATTACATTACTTACGGCGGTGCTTTTGAAAACCTGGTAGCCGCTAAAAAGAGGCTGAGCATTGCTGTACCTGTTTCTTTATTGCTCATTTTCCTCATGCTGTATTTCGCTTTTGGTTCTGTAAAACAAGGATTGCTTATTTATTCCGCTATCCCACTTTCTGCAATCGGAGGTATATTAGCATTGGCATCCCGCGGCATACCCTTCAGCATTTCGGCAGGTGTGGGTTTTATAGCATTGTTTGGAGTGGCAGTTTTAAACGGCATTGTATTAGTTGCCGAATTTAACCGTTTAAAAAGTGAGGGAACAAAGGACTTAAAACGCATCGTTACACAAGGAACAAAAATTCGTTTGCGCCCGGTATTGATGACCGCATTCGTTGCATCACTTGGCTTTTTGCCAATGGCACTAAGCCATGGCGAAGGAGCAGAAGTACAAAGGCCGTTAGCGACTGTTGTTATTGGTGGGTTGTTAATTGCCACTTTCCTAACCTTATTTGTTTTACCAATTTTATACATCATGTTTGAAAAAGGAATTTCATTGAAACGAAAACCACCTATTGCAACAACAGCAGTATTATTAGCAATGCTATTCTCATTTCAAAATACAAAGGCGCAACCTGTCCTGAATTATCGGGAAACACCAATTACGTTGCAAGCTGCAACCGATACAGCATTAAAAAATAATTTATCGGTAAAAAGCGAAAAGTTAAGGACGGAGTATCAGCAGAGATTAATAAAAACAGCAAAGATTCTACCACCTGCAAATGTGTTTGGTGAGTTTGGGCAAATTAATAGCTTTTATGTTGATACAAAGGTTGGTATTGCTCAAACTATGAGTTTTCCTAAAGTATATGCCAGCCAAAAATCATTGCTAACCGAAGAATGGAAGAGCGGCATATTAAATACAGGGGTTAAGGAAGCAATATTAAAAAAGCAGGTAGCCCAGGTTTATTACAGCCTTTTGTATTCGAAGGAAAAGGAAAAACTATTACAGAAAATTGACAGCCTCTTTGCAGAATTTTTAAGAAAAGCAACACTCCGTTTCAATAAGGGCGAAAGTAATGTTTTAGAAAAAGCTACTGCCGAAAATCAACGGGGGCAAATTGGCCTGCAGCTTTCGCAATTGCAACAGGATATGGACTTGTTGCAAATCCAGTTTCAATTATTGCTCAACACAAGCGCCCGCTTTATTCCTGATGAAAAGGAATTTAAAATAAATGTTATTGCTAATACTGATACTTCTTTGTTGCAGGCACACCCTGCGATGCAATATTTAAAGCAGCAACAGCAAATAGCAGTAGCAGCAACCCAGGTAGAAAAATCAAAACTGCTGCCTGACTTAAATTTTGGTTACAACATTATGAGTATAAAAGGTATGGGTGCAAATAACAAAACATATAATAGTGTACCGCAGTTTCAAACGGTGCAGGTAGGGCTAAACATACCCATATTTACCAGTGGACAAAAAGAAAAAATTAATGCCGCCAAAGTAAATGAAGCAGTTATTGCCAATGAGTATGAAGTGAACTTAAAATACTTTGAAACAAGCTATAAAACAGCACTGGCGCAATATCAAAAACATACAGAAGCAATATACTATTTTGAAATAATTGCTTTAAAGAATGCAGACCTCATTATCAGCACAGCCAACAAACAATTTTTAGGCGGTGATATAAATTATCTGGAATGGGTTCTGCTGATTAACCAGGCTGTCAGCATACAAAGCGACTATATCGAAGCCGTAAAAAACAGGAATGCAAGTGCATTGGAAATTAATTCTTTTATCACAAAGTAATTTTATAAAAATGAAATATTTAATCATTCTTTCAACTACTATAGTATTGCTTACCTCATGTGGCGGCAGTAAAACGGAGGAACAGAAACCGTTGTCACAAACAAATGAAAATATTGTTACCCTTACTGACGCACAATTAAAAAATGCAGGCATACAAACGGGAAAGTTGGAGCAGCAGTCTATTTCATCTGTACTCAAAGTCAATGGTAAAATAGATGTACCGCCTCAAAACATGGTTTCTATAAGTGTGCCATTAGGCGGCTATTTAAAATCTACCAAACTATTACCTGGTATGTATGTCAGCAGGGGTCAGGTAATAGCAGTAATGGAAGACCAGCAGTACATTCAGTTGCAGCAGGATTACCTGACAGCCAAAGCACAGTTTAGTTATAATGAAAGTGAATACAATAGACAAAAAGAATTAAACCAAAGCAAAGCAACCAGCGATAAGGTGTATGAGCAAGCTAAAGCCATTTACCAGACACAAAGTATTTTAATCAGGTCACTGGAAGAAAAATTAAAACTGATTGGTGTAAATCCAGGCAGGATTGGAATAAACAGCATTTCAAGAAGCATCAATATTTATTCCCCTATCAATGGCTTTGTATCAGCCGTCAATGTAAATATCGGCAAGTATGTAAATCCTTCCGATGTGCTGTTTGAACTGATCAATCCAACAGATATTCATTTAGCCTTAACTATTTTTGAAAAGGACTTAGACAAACTTTTTATCGGGCAAAAATTACTGGCTTATACTAACAGCCAGCCGCTGAAAAAATATAATTGCGAAGTAATTTTAATCAGCAAAAATTTTTCAGATGAAAGCAGTGCCGAAGTGCATTGTCACTTTGAACAATACGACAAAACATTATTGCCAGGCATGTTTATGAATGCGGATATTGAAGTAAAAAGCAGTAATGTAAACACTTTGCCGGATGATGCCATTGTTCGTTTTGAAAATAAACAGTATGCTTTCGTTACCCGGGACAAAAATCAATTTGAAATGGTGGAAGTTGAAGCTGGCAGTACTGAAAATGGGTTTACAGCAATTTCTATTAGTCAAAAACATTTCAATGAAACCTTTGTGCTGAAGGGAGCCTACAATCTTTTAATGAAAATGAAAAATACGGCTGATGAGTGACCGGGTTTATTTTTAAACCATAATTCTTTTGCCGGAAATTTGGTATGTATCCCCTCGAAATACGCATAAAATTTTGGTTAAGTTGATAAATAGTGACCTGTCAGTTTCTACAAAGAGTTATGACGGTCTTTCACAATTACTGATAGAGTATGTGGGGAAAGGCTTCGAGGCTTTATAAAATCAACAATTTGTTATGGTATTTTATTTTTCCCGCCGCATTATAATAGAACAGCAGGCTGCAGAAGACCTTACTATGGAAGCTTTTTTGAAACTTTGGCAAAGGATTAATGACTTAATCAATGTTAATGTCTTTCATTCTTTTTTGTATACTACTACTAAAAATGCCTGCCTGAATTATTTGTGTGATAACCGCTGCTATAAACAAAGGTTTGTACTATATGAAATAATTATTATGGAAAATAAGTAATCCAGGGATAAATATTTTTCGCCGTATTCTCAATTCTAATAAGGCTATTTTGTATTAATTCAATTAATTTCAGGTATTTCAAAAAGTAGGCAAATTGGGGTATAAAAAAAGGCTTCAATTGCTTGAAACCCTTTCCTGTATTAAGTGGGAGTTGACGGGTTCGAACCGCCGACCCTCTGCTTGTAAGGCAGATGCTCTGAACCAGCTGAGCTAAACTCCCTAATAAATGAATTTAAGCAGTTAGTTTTGGGTCGGCAAAGATAGGGGTGAACTGCTTTTCAGACAAAATATATTTTATCAATTTTAAACTCATATTACCAGTATGGCTGCAACATATTGTGATTTTGTACAGAATAAAG
>JANMLJ010000398.1:0-11672 GCA_031372465.1 Chitinophagaceae bacterium
TCCTCTGACCGCCCAAACTGAGGTGAATAGGAATTACCATAAAATGGCAGAATCGCTATTATACTGTCGTAAGTTACCCTTACTTTAAAAACACTACCCTGTAATTGAATATTACCCTGTTGCGTTGAAATGGCCTGTGCCCCAAAAACATATTGCCGGAATTGTATTCTTTTTTGAAGAAGGCTATCGCCCTTTTGAGCAACAAGTATATTGGAACCAATAAGGGTAAATACAAAATAGAGTGCAGCTTTTCTAAGATTGCTGTTAAACATAATAGAAATATTTAAATTATGATGAGGCTGTAGAAAAGAAATTACATCCTTTTAGGAGGTTTGCTCATTATTAAGAGCAGCGTAAATGGTAAACACAACTACTTAATTTTTAGTATATACAGTAATATAGGCAACTAGTGTGCCACGTTTGATCATTGGCGGAATCCATGTTCACCTTAGTATTTCTTCCTTCAGCAAACCAGGTTGATAGAAATGATGAAATGAGTTTATAACTCTTTACTGAAATAGTAATTTTATTAAAACATTTCAGCCAATAGTCACGGACTTCGGACAACCCTTTCGCGTACTTTTTACTTATACAGTATTTTACAAATAACGCAGTTTAATATAATCAGTCACCAAAACAATTTCTCCAGGCAAGGCCGAAGTAGTTATGATATGCAGAATTTTTTATTTTAACTTAGAGAAAATAATGGATCCCTTATTTATCAATAAAGAAACGATTGCTTCTCTTTTGCCCATGCATGAATGTATCTCCGTGATGGAACAAACATTCCGTTCGCTGGCAAGTGGTAACTGCATTCAACCATTGCGTCCTAATATGCCGCTCCCCGATAAAACGGGCTTATTGGCGATAATGCCAGCTTATGCAGGAGATATAGATGTAATGGGCATTAAAGCGATCAGTGTATTTCCACAAAATAAAGAATTTGGATTCTCCTCTCACCAGGGAATGGTGCTTTTATTTGAAACAAAGAATGGAAAATTGCTTTGCATGGCAGATGCAGATGAAATAACGGCTATCCGTACACCGGCAGCGAGTGCGGTGGCAACCAACTTATTGGCCAGAAAAGATGCGGAGACGCTTTCAATTATTGGATCAGGCCTGCAGGCAGAACGGCATATTGAAGCCATGATGCTGATCCGAAAAATAAAAAAGATAACGATTTGGAGCAGGAATGAAACAAATTCAAAAGTTCTTGCGGAGGAAGTTTCAGCCAACTATAAAATAGATATCAATATTGCAAAAAATCCGGAAGAAGCCGTTAGAGATATGGATATCATTTGTACAGTTACCAGTTCTGCTGATCCCCTTGTAAAAGGAGAATGGGTTTCAAAAGGTACACATATCAATGCAGTAGGTTCCAGTACGCCCGTTGCCCGCGAATTAGATACAGCTACCATTCTTAAATGCAAACTATTTACTGATTGTTACGAATCGATTTTTAAAGAAGCCGGAGATTTTATCATTCCAAAAAACGAAGGAGCTATTGATGACAGCCATGTAAAAGGAGAGATCGGTGAATTATTATTGGGGAAAAAAGAAGGGAGGACAAATGATGACGATATCACTGTTTTTAAATCCCTTGGACTTGCTGTTGAAGATATATTCTCCGTTAATTATATTTACCAGAAGCTCAATATTATTAAATAGCCCCTTGCCTGTTTAAGTACAAGGAAGGAGCTTTCTTCGCTTATCAATATTTTCAATAATTTTTTTGCCAAAAAATAAAAAATGAATTATTTGTTCCTTCGATACTTGTTTGAAGGATCATTGTTACCTCACCCTTCATCCTACCGTTTTAATCGAAAGTTATTTCTCCTCTCCTTTAGGAGAGGTGGACGAGAATCCCCCGGCAAAAAAGTTTTGATGGGTGAGGTTATCCCCGGCACTAAGTCACGAAGTAAAGAAAAGCTGAAATTCTAATCTTTGTGGCTTAGTGTCTTCGTGGCAATGTATTCTCTTTTCCCATTTGACACATCTTCTTAAAAAGCCTGTATGGGAAAAAATTATTTATTATAAAACTTCCACGACGGTGTATATTCCCTGCCCACTGCCTGATTAGTAAGAATTGCCCGCAACATTTCAATCGGCATACTGTTCTCCTTTAAAATAGCATCATGATATTGCTTAGGCGTCATTTTTTTTGTATCTACCAATTCTCTTTTCAATGCCATAAATTCCAAACCACCAATCATATAAGCTATCTGGTACAATGGGCCGTAAGCGCCGGTAAATGAACGTCGCACTTCTCCTTCTGCATTGGCTCTTTCATGACCAACGCGGTCAACCAAAAAGTCAATACATTGCTGCGGTGTCCATTTTCCCAAATGATAATTAAGTGAGAAAATGATCCTTGCACATCGGTGCATTCTCCAGAACAACATACCGATTCTTTCTTCCGGTGTGCGGGGAAATTTCATATCCCATAATAACAGCTCCCAATACAATGCATTCCCTTCTACCCAAAATGGTGTATCGGGCGTATCGAAATTACGATAGGCTTTATGGCGTGCTGTCATGTAACCTTGCAGGTGATGACCGGCTAATAATTCATGATGCACCGTAGCACGGGAAAAATTCGGGTTATTACCCCGCATACTCATCATTTTCTCTTCATAGGTCATAGTATTAGTTGGGTAAGAAATTATTAATGATTGTCCGCCAAGGAAAAAAGGACTTACCCGCTGCCGTTCCGCCGACATCATATACATTCCCCAATCCTCTTCTGATAAAGGGGGCAATGTTAAGAGATCATTCTTTTTTAAAAAATCAACCGACTGTTTGTATAGGTCATACATCGCTTCCGGTTGCTTGCCGGGTGGTACATAGGTTTGTTTTACTTTTTCCAATGCCCCCTTCCAATTATCGCCAAAGCCCATTTCACGGGATGCTTTTAATAATTCGGCATCACACCAGGCTAACTCTTTATTGGCAATCTCTACCAGGTCTTCGGGGCCATAAGCAATCCATTCATATTTTAACAGCCGCACCAGCTCTGTACTACCAATCGGGTTACCAATGATACCACTGCCATCATCTTTCTGCAGGTTATTTACCTTCCCTTTTCTTTTTATCGCATTGGCAAAAACTCCCAGCAGGCTATCCGTTTCGGTATATGTTTTGGGCACCCACCAGGTAAACAAAGGATCATAGCCAGTATAAAAATTAAAATAATCTTTTAATGTTCCCTGCAATCCCCTGGCTGCATCAGCTGCTAAATTGGCCTGTGTTAATTCAATACTATCTGCTTTCTTCAGACTGCTGATGGCAGTTAGTATATTTTTATTGATACCGTTCAGTTCTTTCGCCACTTCTTCTCCGCTAACAGAGATACCCCGGCGACGTGGCATTTGCAAAGCGTACAACCGGTCAGAGAAAGTCAGGTACTTCACTACCTGGTCATAGGTCTTTTGTTCTTCCAGCAATTGATATTGTTCACTCTCCAGGTTACGTTTAAAAAGTATATAATCTACTTTACCGTTAATATTCCATTTTTCAAAAGGCGATTTTTTTAATATGTCGAGGTACTCATCTATTAACTGCAACAAACGTTTTCTTCGTTCCGGAGAATTATACCCACTGCCCTGTTGCCGGGGAAATTCTCCTTGTGCGCCGGTGGAATAAAATCGCATGACACTTGCTTTATCCGCATCATACTGTATCATGGCATCAGCCATTTCACTGGTTTGAAGATAAAGGCTACTTATTGGTTGTGCCGAAGTTTGTAAATAGGACAAACAAATACCTGTAAGAAATACACTGAAAAAAAATCTTCTTCTTGCAGAAAGTTTCATACGCCAATTTTAAAAGTGAAAATAGGGAAGTTTACTGATGCAATAAAATGATAACAACATATCATCCATTAATAATTTTACACCAATTAATTGATGGAATAAAATAAATATTGTTACGGGATCTGGATTTTCTTTTCTCCGGATATTTTAACCAACTACCATTAAACTGCATCCCCTTAAATCACTTCCGTCTACCCTGCCCAACACTTCAAAACTTCCATCCGCATTTATTTTTCCTGCATCATCTGTGGCAATAAAACTACAGGAATAAATATTAGCAAGATCTATAACATTGAGCACACCAGTTCCCTGCTCCTTTACCAGCAATGGATCTTCTTCATCTCTTACCATTGCTTTCATCCAGGGCGGGCATTTAAAAATTCCTTCTTTTTCAGAATAAGACTGCGATAACAACTCTGTCATTCCATACTCCGAATGAATAGTATCAATCAAAAACGCTTGTTTCAATTTAGTATGTACTTCAGGCCGTATCATTTCTTCCCTTCTCCCCTTCATTCCTCCGGTTTCCATTATAGTTGTAAAATGTAAAGGCAGGGAATATTTTTCCGCAAAATCGAGTAAGGCGAATGTAACCCCAATCAACAATGTTTTCTGCTGTTTTTTTTCAAGTTCATTAAGCAGCAAATAAAGTTTGTCGAATTCATTTAAATAAAAACCGCTTTGCGGATGCTCACTTAACTGAATCAGTTTATCCACCATATACACCAGGGAAGAATCATTAGCTGCCAGCTGAACTTTTTTTCTTTCCAGGTAAGAAGGCAATAAACCGATGATACACCACTCTTTAACCGGGCCATAGAATAGCTCAAACCCTTTGATAAAACTTTCTTTATATAGTGAAAGGTCTTTTATCAGGTGCCTGCTATTTATCCTACCCGTTGTACCACTACTTTCAAATATGGCTTCCGGTTCAAATACAGTTGTTTGAACAGCATGCGATTTAAAAAACCTGACCGGTAAAAAAGGGATCTGTGCTAAAGAACTAACAACCGCTGGATTTACCTTCAACGCCTGCAAATAGTCAGCATAAACCGGGCAGTGTTGGCATTGAAACTGAAAGACTTCAAGGGCTAAAGCCTCAAAATGATCCTTATTTACCCCAAAAACTTTATGATTCCATTGATCAGGCATAAACACTTTGTGTTGTCAAAAATTGTAAATTTGTTTTCACTCAAATCGCACCAATGAAACTCAGCCTGTTTGTGTTAGTGACCTTAGTAGTAATAGCAATTGCCTGTAGCAAAGATAAGTTCCTGACAAAACCGACCATCACCTTAAAATCCGTTAACCAGAATTTTATTCCGCTAAACGGAACATTGGTCATTACACTCGAATGTACCGATAAAGAAGGCGATGTGCAGGACTCCGTTATCATTATCAAGAAAAGGCTTAACAAAAGGGTTGTAGCCACTATCAGAGATACCATCCGATATAAATTTCCCGCCTTTCCTGTAAATACAAAAACACAGATACAAGCTTCTTTAGATTATCAAACTATTTTATCCGCCTTAAATCCTCCTTTTATCTCAGGTTCTACCCCTCCAAAAAGAGAAGTGGATACACTGGTTTTAAGAATGGCGGTACGTGATAAAGCAGGTAATACCAGCGATACCATACTTTCACCAACGATATATGTATTCCGGCAGTAAACCCGTACCGCTGGAAAACGGGTTTAAAAAATGGGCAAAAGGCTTCTTCATTTTATTGTTTACAGCAATCTTTTTATTGCTGCTTGTGCATTAGCCCTAACCATTGAAACCTTTTACCTGCTTCATTTATCTTCTTTTCTTTATTGGTATTTGTTCCTGATTTTTCTTTGTACTGCTTTTGTATACAGCCTCCATTATTTTGTAAAAAGCAAAAAAGATAAAACAGGAAGCCGGCTCGAATGGTGCAGGAAAAACCGGCAAATACTACCTATCGTTATTTTGGTGAGTTTTATGCTGATTGCCGGCACGGTTATTTACCATTACCCGTCAATTTTTGAAAAAAATGGTCGGTTTAATTATTTCAATCTTGCCTGGTTTATTATCATCCCTTTACTGGCATTGGGTTATTCCTATCCGTTAAACCCCTGGAATAAAAAAAGCCTGCGGCAGATTGGCTGGCTTAAAATGGCTTCACTGAGTTTTATCTGGAGTTTTACAACGGTGGTGTTGCCGGTACTGATGCTTCCAACGGCAAACTCTGGTTCCGCCGGCAATAATTATGTTGTCATACTGTTCATCCATCGTTTTTTCTTTATTGCTGCTCTAAGCTTATTATTCAATATTAACGACTATGCCGAAGATAAAAAAGATGGTATAAAAACAATCGCCGTCCTGATCGGTCCGGTAAAAAGTCTCCGGTATGGTAAATGGGTTATGACAGTTTTAAATGTGGCAGCTGCATTTTTATTATGGTATTACTTTGAATTACTCCATCCAATATATTTTGCAGCATTGCTGCTTCCGGTGGTACTACTTTTTTTATTATTTTACCGGTTTTTGGCTTTAAAAGATGAAGCCCTTTTTGTTATCCGTTATGATGGCCTGATGATAGTTAAAGCCTTGCTACTTATCTTTGCAGTACTAACCGGTTAAATTAAATAATCCTTTATGGCAAAATCAATAAAAGCAAAAAAATCGATCATTTCAGACAACGCTTTTGAATTTTTAAAATCTTATATCAACAATGCTTCTCCCGTTGGTTTTGAAACCTGGGGACAGAAACTCTGGCTCGAATACCTGAAACCATATGTTGATACCCATTATGTAGATTCCTACGGAACAGCTGTTGGTGTTATCAATCCCGACAATAAATTCAAAGTAGTCATAGAAGCCCATGCTGACGAAATCAGCTGGTTTGTTAACTATATTACTGCCGAAGGCCTGATCTATTTAAAAAGAAATGGCGGAGTAGACCATCAAACAGCACCGGCATCAAGGGTTTTTATTCATGGAAAAAAAGGCCGTGTAAAAGCGGTTTTTGGTTGGCCGGCAATTCATACCCGGATAGGTAATCCAGACCAAAAAGAACCTCAGCCAAGAACTGATAATTTATGGCTGGATTGTGGCGCCCGCAATAAGAAAGAAGTGGAAGCATTAGGAATTCATATTGGTGCCGTGGTTACTTACCAGGATGGTTTTGATGAACTGGCCAATGGAAATTATATCGGCCGCGCTTTTGATAACCGCATTGGTGGTTTTATGATTGCCGAAGTAGCCAGGATGCTGAAAGAAAACAAGATAAACTGCCTTTTGGATTATATATTGTCAATGCAGTACAGGAAGAAATCGGTCTTCGTGGCGCTGAAATGATTGCCCGCAGAATAAAACCTGATATTGCAATAATAACAGATGTAACACATGATTCGACCACACCGATGATCAATAAAAATATTGAAGGAGATGTAAAAACCGGAGGTGGTCCTTCCCTGTCATATGCCCCTGCAGTGCATAATAAACTACTGGCCCTGGTAGAAAAAGTAGCAACAGATAAAAAAATAGCCGTGCAATGGAGAGCTTTAAGCAGGAGTACCGGAACAGATACTGATTCATTTGCTTATTCCAATGATGGATGCCCGTCCGTGCTGATCTCCATTCCTTTGCGCTATATGCATACTACCGTAGAGATGCTGCACAGGGATGATATTGAAAATACCATTAAGCTGATGTATGAAACTTTATTAACTTTATCCCCGAAAACGAATCTAAACTATTTATAATGCTGCACTACTTATTGTATATCGACCCGGGAAGTGGCAGCTATCTTGTTCAGGTAATTGCCGCAGCTGTATTGGGTGTTGCGTTTTTCTTCCGCAACATAAAAATGTACATCAAATCTTTTTTTACCCGGTCACCTAAAAAACCTACTGATAATCCACCAACCTGATGCCAGATAGCTTTTATCATCATCCTTCCTCCTATCGGGATCCATCAGGATATATTTTTATACAAAACAATACACTGTACAGACAGGTCAATAATGTATTTCGTGAAAATTTTGATTTTTTTATCAGTAGCGGCTGTTACGAAAAATTAGTACAAAAAGGTTTGCTTATCCATCATGAAACAGTGGATGAAAACATGACCGGCGATAAAGAATGGTACACTACATTAAAACCTGAACGGGTCGATTTTATCTCATATCCTTACGAGTGGAGTTTTAACATGCTGAAAGATGCCGCCCTGTTAACACTTAACCTGGTGAAGGAAGCGCTGGCATCCGGTATGATTGTAAAAGACGCCACCCCTTACAATATTCAATGGCATAATGGCCAGCTTATATTTATCGATTCGCTCTCCTTTGAAAAATATGATGAAACAAAACCATGGATCGCCTACCGGCAGTTTTGTGAAAGCTTTTTATCCCCGCTATTACTGGCACATCATGCAGGAAGACCGCTGCAGGAAATGATGCTGGCTTACAGCGATGGGATTCCCTTACCAATAACACAATCATTACTGCCCTGGCGAACAAAATTCTCCATTCACACTTACCTGCATATTCATTTACATGCAAAATATAGTGCGAAACAACCCCTGCAACAAACAGAAAAGAAAAGCAATTTCTCCAAACAAAAACTGCTAAACCTGTTGGCCAGTCTTGAAAAACTGATTAATCAATTAAAATTGCCGGAAAGTAAAAGCACCTGGTCTGATTATTATGAGGAAGCTTCTCAGCGACCGGATTACCTGCCAAACAAACAGCAAATCATTCAGCAATGGCTTGAAAAAATAAAACCGATCCGTACTGCTGCTGACCTGGGAGCCAATACCGGAGAATTTTCAACATTAGCCGCCGCCAATAATATTAAAACTATTGCTGCCGATTTTGATGCACTTTGCATAAATGCATTATATAATAAAATAAAGAAAAGTGGTGAGAAAAATATTTTACCGCTTATACTCGATCTTTCAAAACCCTCGCCGGCTATCGGTGTAAATAATGAAGAAAGAGATTCTTTTATTAACCGTACCAGCGTAGACTTAATTCTTGCATTGGCCCTAATTCATCACCTGGCTATTGGCAAAAACATTCCAATGGATAAAATTGCCCGCTTTTTCCACCAGATGTGTCAGTATCTTATTATCGAGTTTGTTCCTAAAGAAGATGAAAAGGTTCAATTCATGCTGCAACAAAGAGAGGATATTTTCCCTGGCTATAATGAACCAGCATTTGTCAGTGTATTTGCCAACTATTTTTCGGTGGTGGAAAAACAAGCAATCAGCGGCACTTCCCGCACATTATATTTAATGAAAAGGTTATGAAGAAAATTCTTTACACCAAACCGGTGTATCTTTTTTTATTGTCCCTTTTTTTTGTCTTTCATGGCTATACTGAAAACTATAATTATATACCTGTAAAAGATGCTTTCAATCTCTTGCTCATTTATCTGATTGCATCATTGGTAATAACCGGGTTGTTCTGGATCTTTTACAGAAATTTTTATAAATCCAACCTGGTCGCCTTTTTATTAATGGCATTCTATTTCTTTTTCGGGTACATCTATGACGTCATGTTTAACCTGGCTCCTCACCATTTTATTTCCCGTTACAGCACACTGGTTGCTGCAGGGTTTTTGATAATTCTGTTTGTATTTATCGCGCTTTTTTTCTGGAAAAGAACATTAATGACTGTCAGCACGGTGCTTAATATTTTTTTATCACTGATGCTATTGGTAGATGCCGGCTTGCTGATAAGCAAAGCAGTGACCCACAAAAAATTTAATGACCCCGGATTCAACAACCAGTTTACCGTTTGCGACACCTGTTCTAAACCAGATATCTATTTTATTCTTACAGATCTTTATGCAGGCGAGCAGGAATTGAAGGAAAAACTCAATTTTGATAATTCACCTTTTGGCGAAGAGTTGAAAAAAAGAGGTTTCCGGTATTTACCGAACAGTACAAGCAATTATAATTATACTCCTTTCTCCGCTGCATCGACACTGCAAATGGAATACCTGTCCAATCTTCAGGGAAGTAATACAAGTCAACATGATCTTTCCATCTGTTATAATATCATGAAAGAAAACCGGGCTACCAGGTTCCTGCTTGAACATGGTTATCAATTAGAAAATTTTTCCCTTTTTGATATTTACAATCAACCTTCCCCAATCAAAAGAACCATTTTACCGGATAAAACACAATTCATCACAGCACAAACCCTGATTCACCGGTTGAAAAATGATGTTCGGTTTAACCTTGCACGATTTCTTGGTCCGGCGCAAAAAAGAAAAAGGTTGTACTTAATAAAAGAGAATAATGATAAGCTGTATAACAAAACCATTTTACTAAAACCTGAAAAAAATGATAAGCCCCGTTTTGTGTATACGCACCTGATGATGCCGCATTATCCTTATTATTTTAATAAAGCCGGCCAATCAACTGTGGAAAGTGAATTGCAGGACGGTAAAGAACTTAATCCCCCTGCCTATGTTGAATACCTTCAATACACCAACCAACAACTACTTTCTTTGATTGATACAATCTTTGCCCATTCCAGTAAGCCACCGATTATCATTTTGTTAAGCGATCATGGTTATCGGGAGTTCAGTGAACCAGTGGAGAATAAATATTATTTTATGAACCTGTCTGCCGTTTACCTCCCCGATCGCAACTATACTTCTTTTTATGACAGCATGTCAAACGTAAACATATTCAGAACAGTTTTTAATACACAATTTCATCAAAAATTCAAGCTATTAAAAGATTCCACCTTTTTTATTGAGCCGTAATGCCGGAAATTTGTAGGATTAAAACGGCTTTTTACCGGGTACGGTTGGAATAATTTATTACGTGACTATCTGTATAAGTAAACCTATGGATTTTTTGAACCACATAGCAACATAGCCCACAATAGTAATAAACACATAGACCTGCCTGCCGGCAGGCAGGATTCTATGTGGGAATCTATGTTTCTTTGTTACTATGTGGTTCCCTTTTAAGTTTGATTTAAGCCGGTAGTCACTATTTATAAAATCAATTGGTATAATATTATTTCTTGCGAACAATAGAATAATTTTAATTCATGTTTTCCCGATTAACTGCATTCTTAAAAAAGTGGCCGCTATTTCTGTATGTGCTACCCGTCTTTTTTGTAGTACATGGGTTTACGGAGAATTATGATTTTGTACCAGTAAAAGACGCGCTTCAACTTACCCTTGTCTACCTCGGGTTTTCATTGCTGTTCTCTTGCTTGTTCTGGCTGCTATACAGGAATTTTATAAAAGCAAACCTCGCTTCCTTTTGCATCATGGCATTTCATTTCTTTTTTGGCAGCGTACATGATATGCTGAAAAAATGGGTGCCCGATTCTTTCCTGGTCAAATATATTTTCCTGTTGCCTGCTGCGTTGATACTTTTTATAATACTGTTTATTGTAATAAAAAAAAGAAAAAAACCATTACAACGACTCAGCTATTACCTGAATGTAGTGTTGGCCTTGTTGTTAGTTGCTGATATTGTACTATTGACTGGTAAAGTGATCACGAAGAAAAAAGCATTGTATTCATTACCCAATGGATTTGTATCCTGCGATAGCTGCACAAAGCCTGATATCTATTTTATCCTGGCTGATGAATATGCCGGCAATACAGCACTGAAAAACCTGTTTCAGTTTAACGACAGTATTTTCTTACAACAATTGGATACCCTGAATTTTCATACAGTTGCTGAAAGCAGCAGTAATTATAATTATACCCCTTTTTCTGTTGCATCTATTTTAAATATGGATTACCTGGATCTGAAAGGTAAAAACAGGACCACCCCTGACCTCACGTATTGTTATGAAGCTATACGCGATAATAAATTGCTGCAATTTCTCCGGTCAGACAAGTATCAATTTTACAATCAT
>JANMLJ010000403.1:0-5156 GCA_031372465.1 Chitinophagaceae bacterium
CCGGCAAAAGAAGTGAGCACTTTATCAACAGGAAGTTTGTCAATTGTAGCAGTTGATTTAGCTATATTAAATCCCAGGTCCCATTTAAACACTTTATTTATTATACGGGCATTTACAAAAGCTTCCATACCCTTAGTTGTCATTGCACCTGAATTGGTAATAATAAAGGAAGACCCAGATGCTGCCGATAAAGTTTCGTATGCAAGCATTTTATCTGTTTTGTTCTGGTATGCATCAAAAGACAGGTTAACTCTTTCGTTTAAAATGCTGAGATCCAAACCAAGATTTAGCTTAGTAACTTTTTCCCATTGAAGCTGATTATTTCCAAAGCCTGATCTGACCAGCCCCTGTAAACCCAAAAGGTTTTGTGATACATAAGTTTGACGGGCAGCATAATTACCAATATCATCATTACCAGACAGTCCATATGAAGCTCTTAGTTTAAATAAATCTATATGTTGTCCTTTCATGAATTTTTCTGAAGAAATCAACCACCCTGCAGCAATAGAAGGTAGGATAGCATATTTATTGGAGCTGATAGTTAATGCATCCGGAATATTTTTTCCAAAACGGGATGAACCATCCATGGCCATGTTAAAGGAGAAAAAATACTTATCAGCAAGACTATAATCTGTATTAAAATAACTATTAAGCCAGGAAGATTCACCAATGGATCCACCTACCTGTCTCAGTGCATTTGAACCAAACTGAACGCTTATTAACTGATCAATAGGAGAATTATATCCAAAGCCAAAATCCTGTTCGGCTTTTCCTTTGAGATACCTGAAACCAATCTTTGCTGATAGATCATGTATATTATTAAATCTTTTGCTGTAAACTAACCTGGTATCGTTGAACAGGGAAAAAAATGATTTCACCATTGAGCCAGAACGGCTCAATGCAATGGAAGAACTCAATGTATCAGTGGTCACACCTTTTGAAGGTATAAAAAAGCTCTCCCGGGTTTTATCATATATTACGCCAACAGTGGTAAGAAGAGTAAGTGATTTTGCTATTTTATAATCAAACCCTATGGACCCTAAAAAACGATAGCTCCTGCTAAGTCCTTCACCGTTATCAGTTATTACTAATGGATTACTTATATTAAAAGTATCACGGCCTGCTAATGTTGGCGATTCAATGCCGGCATCCGATACTTCTTTATAACGAAGGAAAGGCGATTTTACCAATGCAAGGAATATTGGGTTTGTTTTATAAGAAGTACCCTGATCTCTCAGACTTTGTTCATTAAAGGCAAAACTTAAATTAGTGGAGGCTGTCAGCTTTTTGCTAAGATTTAAATCCCCGTTAAATCGCATATTATACCGGGTGAGATCCGTGTTTTTCACCACCGCATCATTTTTCATATAACCTAACGAAAGAGCATATTTTGCAATATTATCTCCCCCGGTTACTTTTAGATATATATTTTTTGTATACCCTTTCTTAAGCACAAGGTTTTGCCAATCCGTATTATTATGATACCGGTAATAATCCTTACTCGTTTTATCATCATTCATATATGGCTGGGCCTGTATCTGGGCATCAGTCAATCCTTTTGATTTTAAAATCTCCGATAAATATATCCGGTGCTCCGAAGCATTTAATAAGGGCAATTTAGCAGGCTGGAAATTCATACCTCCGTAAATTGCAAAGTCAATTTTAGTTCCCAGCTCTTTTGCTCTTATAGTAGTAATAATTATTACTCCGTTTGCTCCTTTGGTGCCGTAAATAGATGAACCGTCTTTTATTACTGTGACATTGTCAATATCTCTTGGATCAATAGTTGATAAGGGATCAGTATAACGGCCCGATATCAGGCCGCCATAATCTGCATTATCAAAAATAATTCCGTCCACAATTATAAGCGGTTGATTAGTTGCGTACAATGAATTAATTCCCCGCAGAAACATGGTAGCTCCTATATTGGGAGTGCCGGAACGTCTTATCGCATTTAAACCTGGTACACTGCCCTGTAAATAAGAAGAAGGCGTTTCAGTAATCCTTGCCCAGTTACCATTTGTCTGTACAGAAGTTGCAGCAAAAGGCAACTGACTTTTCATTGTTGTTCCTAAAGGAAGATTCGCAAGATCATAAAATGAAGCGTAGGTATCCTCATATAAACTGGCTGTAATACGGCTATTGCCTTTTAAAGCAATTTGTTTGGCTTGATAACCTTCTCCTTCCAATAGAACAGAAACACCAGACGAAGGGACTTTTATAGTAAATGCACCGGCGCTATCAGTAATGGCAGCTGAGTAATCTTTATAAGTAACTCGTATACCCCGGAGATTTTTACCCGTAGCTGCATCTTTAATTACCCCGGATACATTAAATGCGCCAGGATATTGCTTATTTAAAACAATTGCCGGGTCTTTCTTTCCCTGGGCTTTTGCATTAAAACAAATCAGAAGGAGTGATAAGCCTGTTACTATTTTTGATACCTGCATATTAGTTATATAATTGATCTTAATTAAAGTTTATGGTATCGGAACTATCCGTAAATAATCTAAAACAATGGGGGCCGTACCAGCTGAACCAAGTGTTGTTCCGCCGGACACTAATCTAAACTCCAACGTTCCAAATGAGGTTGATGTAAATGTGCCTATTAATACTTCATTGTACGCTCCGACCGCTGTTTTTAATGGAACAGCATAACTCAATAATGCCGGCACGGTCGTAACAGCAGTATAAGTGGATGGAGCTGTAATAAAACCAACCCCTATACTTTGAAATACATTAGCCGTCTGAAAATCATTCACAGCAAAAGCGTATACATTATACTTCATAGATGGCATTTCATTCAGCCGGTAATAAGAATAATACCCGGTTACGGCATGTCCACTTACCAGAATATCCGAATAGTTCTGATTCGTAACGGGGTTTGGCCTGACACGATAATTTGTATTGGAAGTTTTGTCAGATAAAAATCCTGTAGGGCTTTCTCCCTGTATGATATTTTGCAGAAATTTAGAATTGGTAGTTGTCCCAGATGAACTTAATACATACACAATTCCATTACTAACTTTCTTTGTTTCAATAATTAATGAACTATTTACAGGAATCGGGATACCAGATTTTGAGAGTAAAACTGGTGGAAGAGATGCAGCCGTTGGATAATAAGTATCAACGATCAGATCCTTAACAATATTCCATTTATCAAGACTGTCAGTCCTCGACAGGTTCCCGGTACTGAAATAAGGTTTTAAAGAATCTGCTTTTAACGTAAACCCTGCATTGGCAATAATAAAGTACGTGTATTGCTTGTCCTCCCTGCGGGTATCAAAAACTCTTTCATTAAAAGAGTTTTTGATTACTATCCCGGTACCTGGACGATAAACTGGTAACCCGGTAGAGGAACTGATACTATCGATCGTTGCTGATGAAGGATCAAAAGTGGAAAAATTTAATCCGGCAATAAAACTATTTTGCGTGTATTGAGCCGCGGTAGAATTTATATGCTCCCATAAGCTGGGAAGTACTAAGATATTTTTATCAACAATATGCAATACTCCATTTTTTACAAATTTATCGGCGCTGGTTATAGTAGCATCTTCAAATTTATTACCAAGAAAATTATTATACTTGCCGTTCAGCATTCCTATACGCAAAGATGTTTGTGCATCCCTGGTAAAATACAACTGGTTAGAAATATGATTCAGGATAAAACTTCTGAGCCTGCTCAGGTCTGTTTGTATGGAAGGATCCAGCGCTGCCAGCGCATCATTAGAAGGTGCCCATATAGTATATGTTTTGGATGATTTCAATAAACTGTCCAGTCCAGCCTTATTGGCAAGGTTTGCAAACATGCTTAGGTTCGGGTCGTTAATAATTACTGTATATAGATCTTTTGTCAGATCAGCATCATTTGCTGTTATATGTTCTTCCCATTTTTTACAACTACTGATTATGATTGTAAAAAAAATAAAAATTAACAGGTATTCTTTTTTAAAAAACATTGCTTTATTATTTATAAAAAATTATTAAGCCTAAAAATTTACAAATGAACCATTGGTAGCCATACGGGGTAAAAACTGACTAGGCCAGTCTACCGGTATAATATGAATCATATCAAGAAAATTAGATGGATTACCTGTTCCGGCAGCCGGTTGTACATCAAATCGAATAATATGCCTGTCAGTGGTAGTAACATCAACTGATCCAACAAATTTTCCGGACATAAACTGAAAGGCTGTTGAGTTTAAAGTCCTTGACGAATCAGAATATTTCTTCCAACCCAATGCCAGCAATTCTCCATCTGTTCCAATGGGTCTTTGAATACAAAAGTTAAATTGTCTGGATGTTGGAATACCATCAAAAGAAACCTGCACCGGACAATTAGATCCTCCTGTAGGCGTGCTGCTGGTCAGCGTTCCTGATCCCTTGCCAGCCCTGTAACATATCCATATATTATATTTTCCTTTTGCTAATAATGGGGATCTGAATTCAAGCCAGTGATGACGGCTGGTAGTACCCATTGGTACCGTTAAATGATCGCCATAAAATGTTGGAAAGCTGGCGTTGCTGGGACCATCACCACTATAGGTCAATGTATTTACAGGATTATCCCAGTTAAAATCTTTTAGCGTGCCATATGCAAAATCAAGAGTGGTGCCCGATTTTCTGAAGATAGCTGGCAATTTTCTTACTTCCGGGAAATCGGCAACATCCCAATACACCGGGAAAGGCACCCTGACTTTTGGTCGAAAATGTGCTATGGCTGTATGTAATACACCGGTAGTTGTAGAGAAATCGCTTGTTGACCGGTCTAATTCAATACCTTTCTCACGTACACCATTAATTTCAAGCTCGTTGAGCAATACTTTTTCTCCGGATAGCAACGACGAAAGTACTTCTAATGGCTGTAAGGTAAAATGAGAATTAGCAGAGGCAATATCAGCCAGATATTTTGCTTCCGGTATGATGTGATAACCGACATATATATAAAGACTATCTGTTTTACTTTTTGGATTACCCGTATTAGAATATTTTGCTAATAACGCATTGTAAGAAGTAATTCCAGAATCGGCCAATGCCTGGTTGGTTTCTGCCAAAACAGTAAACCAACGTTTAGGAATAGACGTATTAATGATATTCAACGTATCATAAAATCCTGTTGCTATCAGCGCCTGTCTGAAAATGGAAAAATTCGGGTT
>JANMLJ010000411.1:0-21764 GCA_031372465.1 Chitinophagaceae bacterium
ATGGGAAGGTGGTGGTGGAGCATTCTTAAACTGTTTAGTAATATAAAATGTTTTTGACTTTTTTTATACTATTAACTATTTCTTGATTACAAGTAAAGCCTCATCCCCCATCTCCCCCATTTCATTTACTTTTGCCGCAAAGCTTTGAGCTATGAAACTGTCACATTTGTCCGAAACATTAATCGGTTCTGAAATTGTAAAACTCGGCGGCGAGATCCGCGAAAAGATCCGCCAGGGCGAACGTATTTATAATTTTACTGTCGGTGATTTTGATCCTTCCATTTTTCCTATTCCCAAAGACCTGGAAGATGCGATAGTTGATGCCTACCGCAAACATTTTACCAACTATCCGGCTGCAGAAGGTAATCTGGATTTAAGAGAAGCTATTCATTCCTTTATCAAAGACACAGAAGGTCTTGATTATGGCATCAATGAAATATTAGTGGCTTCCGGAGGCCGCCCGTTAATCTATGCGGTATTCCGGGCAGTCTGTGATAAAGGTGATAAAATAATCTATGCTGTTCCCAGCTGGAATAATAACCATTATACACATTTTGTAGAAGGGCAGCATATCGTGGTAGAAGCAACCGCTGCCAGCAACTTCATGCCTACGGCCAATGATCTTCGCCCGCATATAAAAGAAGCGACGTTGATTTCTTTATGTTCCCCACAAAACCCAACAGGTACTACTTTTAAAAAAGAAGAACTGGAAGCTATCTGTGACCTGGTGATTGAAGAAAATACAAGAAGGGGGGCAGGCGAAAAAAAACTCTATGTAATGTTTGACCAGATGTACTGGCACCTTACCTATGGAGAAATAAAACATTACAATCCCGTTTCTCTACGCCCGGCCATGAGAGATTACACCATTTTTATTGATGCTATCAGTAAAGTGTTTGCCGCTACCGGAGTAAGAGTTGGGTGGGGTATGGGCCCCGCCACTGTTATCAATAAAATGAAAGCTATTCTTACGCATATCGGTGCGTGGGCACCTATGGCCGAACAAAAAGCGGTGGCCCATTATTTAAGCAACAGGGACAGTATAAAAAAATACTTAACCCATTTCAAAGCGGAAATTGAAGAAAGATTAGAACGCATTTATGCTGGTTTTATGCAATTGAAAAACGAAGGCTTATCCGTTGATGCCATTGCACCAGAAGCAGCAATTTATCTTACCATTAAGATTGACCTGACCGGAAAGAAAACCATGGAAGGAAAAATATTGGCTGATCAAAGTGAAGTAACAGCGTATGTGCTCAATGCTGCCGGACTTGCGGTTGTTCCATTTTATGCTTTTGGTACAGACAGAAGTTCTGCCTGGTACAGGCTAAGTATAGGTACCTGTAAAAAAGAGGAGATTGAAGAAATGATTGAAAAACTCAGGGAGGCTTTAAAAAAATTATCTTAATTCGTAGGGGCAATAAAATAATGTTTTTCAAAAAGTAAGTTTGCTAATTATACTATCCCGTTAAGCACCCAGATTTTCGAAAAAGGGCAATTATGCAAACGTTTATATAAGCAATTGTAAACAGATATCGTGACTCCGAAACAAAAAGAAAGACTTCAAAAGAAAATTGTCGATATTAAACGGACCCTTGCATCAGAAAAAAGAAAATTTAGGTTTTATGACGATAGCAGTGGAATCCGTTACTTACCGACAAAATATTTTATTAGAATTGCTGACTATCGTGGTGGATTAGTCTATACAAAATGGTTTGACAAAAATTTTCCTGGCGATAGCGGTTTTCCTGAATTTTTATTTGAATGGACACTTATCCTTTTTAAGAACGGAAAGACAATAGAATCAGAAAAGAAGGCGATCCAAACCTTTTTTTCTAATACATATATATTCGATAAATTTTTAGACAAAAAATTTTTGACCTTTGATAAATATGAAGGCTCAGATTGGGAAAGAGTATCTATGACAAACCAATTCGGGTATTCATTAACTCAATCAGAGCTAATGGACTTTGCAGATTGGTTAACACAATTTCTTACGAGTGACAGGTTTTATAGAATTGCAAATAAGTTTATAGAAATTGAACATCGCCTAAAAACAGAACCAGTAGGGAGTACACGAACAAGATTAGTAAGTAAGCGCTATTCTCTTTTGGAGGAATATAAATAGTTATGAAAAAAATTCAGGCTGAACGAATCTTAATTTTAATACTTCTTCAGTACTTAGTGTTTTAAAGAATCCTCTTTTTTTGACTAGTTCTTATTTATCAAAAAACGGAAAGGCCTCAACTGGGAAGATCTTGATGCTTTCAGTATCTTCTTTCTGTTAGAACTAATACGGTTACGGTCAACCAGTTCATGCGCGGTGCAGAAATGTTCGGGAGATTTGGTATTAAGCAAAATCAGTTGAAGGCAGTCCGCTTCCTGTTCAAGGGCTTTTTCATCCAGCATTACAGCGGTGAAAATGACTAAAATGTCTCTTTTGGAGTTGAACATATCTGATTAATACGGGTTTAGTAGCCACTCATACCTTTATGACTTGGACAACCACATCCTTTACCACCTTTTCCGCTTCCGGAATAATAATTTTTATTACAGGATGCCAGGAATACTATTATTAACAAGGCAACTACTAATTTGTTTATTGTCTTCATAATTCAGAAGTTCTAAATTAAAACTATTTTACAAACAAATTAGTATGTTGTTTAGTTAAATCAGTCAAAAAAATAGCATGGATCAGCCATTTAGCGAAAATTTACAGGGAAAACCCTACCAATCCGGCAGGCAGGCCCAACTTTCCGGCCGTCAAGCCCGCATCCTGGCAGCACCGCTTGACTGGGGGCTTGGCCATGCTACCCGCTGTATTCCCATTATCCGTGAACTGCTGGCTCAGGGTGTTGATGTGTGGCTGGCGGGTGACGGGGCACAAGAGTCTTTATTAAAAGCAGAATTCCCTGAATTACCCTTTTTAGCTTTACCTGGCTACCGGATAAATTATTCTAAAACAGCAAGCGGGCTTTTTTGGAAAATGATACAACAGGGACCTAAAATGAGAGCGGCCATTAAAAACGAAAACCGCTGGTTAAAAAATATGGTCACTGAACATAAATTTGATGCAGTGATCAGTGATAATCGTTATGGCTTATATCATAGTTCCACTCCTTGTGTTTTTATGACGCATCAATTGACCATAAAAAATCCGTTGGGAAAATGGGCTGAAAGTATTTTACAAAAAATAAACTATAGCTATATCAAAAGGTTTAGCGAATGTTGGGTGCCGGATTTAATTTCCGATCTGACAGATATAGATAATAAAAATAATCTTGCTGGAGAATTATCTCATCCTCCAATAAAACCGACTATTCCTGTTCATTATATTGGTCTGCTTTCAAGATTTGAGAAAAAAGAATCCTTCGACACTACGTCAAACGCAGGGCTCAGGACGGAGAAAAAAAATCACTTATTAATTATTCTATCCGGTCCGGAACCACAACGGAGTATGCTGGAAGAAAAAATTATTGGCGATATCGCTCATTATAGTGGTACAGCTACCGTTGTAAGAGGATTACCGGGTGAAGATTCTTTGATACCTTCTACCAATATGATAAAATTTTACAATCACTTATCCGGTGATGAATTAAACAATGAAATGCTGGAAGCCGAATATATCATCAGCCGCAGTGGGTATAGTACAGTTATGGATATTATAAAGTTGCAAAAGAAAAGCATACTGATTCCAACACCCGGGCAAACAGAACAGGAATACCTTGGTAAGTATTTAATGGGAAAAGGTTTCATCATTTATCTGACACAAAAAGAATTTTCGTTAAGCAAGGCTTTACACATTGCAGCTGATCATAACTATACCTTTCCATCAATAAATACCAGCCCTGACCTTACAAAAATCATTGCCTCTTTTTTACTTCGTATTAAATAGTATGGTTTAATAACAAGCGTTATATCTTTTTTACTTCATAGGTAGTTCAATAAAACCAAGGAATCTTTTTGCTTTTACCACATAGCAGGATAGTAAACAATAGGTTGACACAAAGGGCCTTCTATATGTTTTTCTTATGAGTTATATATGCCTATTGTGGTTCAATAATTGAGCCTATATATGAACTATAATTGGGATTAGAAGAATTTCAGGTATCCAACCCGGCTTTAGGATAATCAAAAAATAAAAATTCTTTTTTAGCCTCTTTAAAATCAGCCCATTTTGTACAAGCGGCTTTTATAGCAAACACACCACAGGTTGGAATATTATCTATTCGTACCTCCGTTAGCGTATTGGCAAAATCAGTAATGCCAAAATTGTGTGAGAAAATAGCTATGCTTTCAAACTTATCATTGGTAGCAGCAATAACGGAAAAAAAAGCAGCCGGTTCGGCCAGGTATAATGATTCTTTAAATACTATATCCTCTTTTTTTTGTTTGAAGGCTTCTGCAAAATATTTTGCCGTTCTGGATGCTCTTTTTGCAGGGCTGGCAATAATTATATCGATCTTAATTTTTTTATCACGCAGGCGTTGAGCCATCACCGGGGCATCTTTTTTTCCTCGTTCATTTAATGGCCTGTCAAAATCATCCAGACCGGGATTACCCCAATCGCTTTTGGCATGGCGGACAAGAATAAGTTGTTTGCCCCCATCCCCTAAAGGGGTGTTTTTTTCTGATTGTTTAGACATCTGCTCTCTGCTGAATATTTACTAATGAAGTTATTGCAATATTTGTAAAAATCTATACCCCCCTTTAGGGGATGGGGGCTAATACCCCCTCACATTCTTTCCTTCCATATAATTTATGAATGCTTTGTTTACCACTTTATTGCCACCGTCAGTAGGATAGTTGCCGGTAAAATACCAGTCGCCAAGATTATTGGGGCAGGATTTATGCAAATTTTCTATGCTCTGAAAAATAACATCAACGGGTATATCAAATCCTGGTGGAGTGATCAGTTGTGCAATTTTAGCGGAGATCTCTTCTGTTGTAAATTGTTTGTACAACTGTTTTACAACATTCTCTTTATGCAATTGATTATTGCGCTGCAGATCCTTGCATTTTTCCAGTAGCTCTTTTAGAAAATTGTCCTTCCCACTTTCTTTCATCAGCTCCACGGCTGCATTAAACGCTATAAAGTCGCCCATCTTACTCATGTCAATACCATAACAATCGGGATAGCGGATTTGTGGTGAAGAAGAAACCACCACAATTCTTTTTGGCTTCAATCTTCCCAGCATGCGGATAATACTTTCTTTTAAGGTGGTTCCCCGTACAATAGAATCATCAATTACTACCAATGTATCCAATCCGGGACGAACTGTACCGTAGGTAATATCATACACGTGTTGAACCATTTCATTACGGCCTGCATCTTCCGTAATGAATGTCCGCATTTTAACATCTTTAATGGCTATTTTTTCAATCCTTATTCTTCGGTTGACCATTTCAGTTAGCTTCTCGGTATCATAGTCCTTACCCCAGCTAAGTATCCGTTCTACTTTTACTTTATTCAGGTAAGCTTCCATGCCTTTCACCATACCGAGAAAAGCTGTTTCAGCTGTATTGGGAATAAATGAGAAAATAGTATTCTTCAAATCATGATCAATAGCATTCAATACCGGCTCACTAAGATTATAACCAAGTGCTTTTCTTTCTTTGTAAATTTTTTCATCACTGCCTCTTGAGAAATAAATACGTTCAAAACTGCAGGCTTTCCTTTCTTTTGGTTCCAGTATCTGTGCTATTTCTATTTCCCCTTTTTCACTTATTATCAATGCCTGTCCGGGTAGTAGTTCCTGCACTTCATTTTCACCGGTATTAAAGGCTGTTCTGATAGCTGCTCTTTCGGAAGCTGCCACTACCACTTCATCATTAATATAATAATAGGAAGGGCGGATACCATGTGCATCACGGAATACAAAGCCGATACCATTACCGGTTACACCTCCCACATGAAAGCCTCCATCCAGTAAGGGCAATGTTTTTTTCAGCACTTTTTTAATATCCATATGCCCCGGTGAAGTTTCATCTTCTTTACACAGAAATGTATGCATCAGTTCGATCATGGCAGCCAGATCGCTGAAGCGAACATTATCATTCGGTTCTTTACCAATCAGCTCAAACAGTTCATCTGAATTGACAATATTAAAATTACCGGCGAGTGCAAGATTGCGGGCAGGAATTGTATCGCGGTTAATAAACGGGTGACAGTACTCCAGTTTATTTTTTCCCTGTGTGCCATACCTCAGGTGGCCCAATAATAATTCACCCAAAAATTTTAAATGACCTTTCATCAGTCCCGGGTGATTTTTAATATCCGGATGATATTTTTCAAGTTCTACTATTTCCTGACCAATTTGCTGAAATATATCGGAGATGGCTTGCGGGGCATTGGTGCGGATACGGTTCAGAAATGGATACCCTGGTTCAACATCCAGTTTTACGGCTACTACGCCGGCACCGTCCTGTCCACGGTTGTGCTGTTTTTCCATCAACAGGTATAATTTGTTAAGACCCCACAATACGGTACCATACTGCTGATGGTAGTAGGAAAGGGGTTTTCTAAGCCGGATGAATGCCAGTCCGCATTCATGTTTTATCGGGTCACTCATATGTGAAGCCATGCCTTCGATGATGCTTCGGCTGGCGAGCCGCAAAGGTAGGCGTTAAGACAATATGGTGATACTAATTCAGGTATTGGAATACCGGGATGTATTGGTAATTATCAGATCGAAATAATACTGGGATTGTACTATTTACCGGCACCTTGAATGGATAAAAAATAACGACTTTTTAAAAACAGGAATCAGTCGGTTCCGATTGTTATCGGATTTTTTGAAGCTATCAAATTTGAGATAATGTTTTGACGTATTATTTCAAACCAACTTAAAAAGCTTTTTTATCTACAGTAAATTTCTTTAACTGCACACAATCAGCTTCAGTTTCCGGATCCACATTAATAAAATATGTTGGAAGTTTTGCCATCATCCATTTTTCCATAGATTTTGCCTTTTTTTCTTCGAGGGCAAACTGTGAGATTTTACTATAATCATCTTGCAGATTCATCCGGTGTGGTTCCGAACGGGATTTAAGATAAACAATTCTCGCCCCTTTTTTACCCTGCTCATCTGCAAAAGCTGTCGGCAGAGAATATTCGCCCACCTTCATTTTTGCAAGCATACCAACCATATCCTTATCTAATGCATCGATGGTTACATAAGTAGAGCCATCTCTGTTTGTAATAAATGGCCCGGAATATTTAGCAGATTCATCATCACTGTATTTGGAACCAGCAGCATTAAAGCTTATTGTTCCGGCAATTATTTTTGTACGAATTGAGTCCAGTTTAGTTTTTGCCTGGCTTATTTCAGCATCCGTTACGGGGGGTATGCGAAGTATATGCCGGACAACAGCATCATCACCATTCCGCTGTACCATTTGAATGATGTGATAGCCAAATTTAGATTTAACGGGGGCAGATATCTCTCCTTCCTTTAACCGGAATGCTGTTGACATAAAAATAAGGTCCCAACTTTTTTCATTTCTGTTTAACTGGTATTGTCCGCCCCTGTCTCTACTTCCAGGATCCTCTGAAACCTGTTTTGCCAGTTTATCAAAAGTTGTAACTTTTGTTTCAATCTGCTTCTTATAATTATTCATCTCCCCTACAATATATAGTTCCAGATCTCTCGATGCTTTTGGGTAAATGATTATCTGGCCAATTTCCAGTTCTGATTCATAAAAAGGTAAACTGTCAATAGGAATTTTTTCAAAGAAAGTTTTCACTTCATTCGGAGTGATCCGTACATTCTCCACTATTTTCCGTTGCATGGCGCCGGAAAGTTTTTGTTCTTTTACAGACTCTCTTGCATCGTCTTTAATCTGGTAAATACTTTTACCCGCCATTTCTTCCAGCGCTTCCTGGCTTCCCAATTGATTGATATAGTAACGGATTTTCTGATCCAGCTCTGCTTCCACTTCTTCATCTGTAACCGGTAAAGAATCTTTTTCAGCCTGCAACATCAATATTTTGGAAACAATAGCCTGTTCCATCAACAGGCATTCAGCATTTTCAGGCACTGTTCCACCCTGCCGGGAGATATCTAAAATGGAATTAGTAATGTCTGATTGTAAAATAATCCTGTCGCCTACTGTAGCGGCAATTTTATCGGCTACAATTTTCTTAGCTTTTGTTTGAGCTATTACTGTAAAGCTTAACAGCAATAAAAAAGCAGTTACTATATTTTTCTTGTAAAACATAAACTCAAAAGTAGTTTTCCCGGGAAAATTTAAAGGTATTTCCGGGGTATTTAACAAAAGATTCGGGAGAAAAGCTGCGAGCTATTAGCTACGAGCTGCGAGACTTAGTGTTATGGGGTTCTTCTCGTAACTCGAAACTCAAAACTCGTATCTTAAAGTGTCCTCTTCACCTCTTCAATCTCATACGCTTCCACCACATCTCCCACTTTATAATCGCTGAAATTTTTAATAGTTAATCCGCATTCCATGCCTGATAATACTTCTTTCACATCATCTTTAAACCTTTTCAACGAAGCCAATTCTGCACTTGCATCTCCGGTAGGATAGATAACGATACCATCCCTGATCAGGCGGATTTTTGAATCTTTTTTAATTTTACCATCCCGTACGGTGCATCCTGCAACGGTAGCTTTATCAAACTTAAAGACTTCTCTTATTTCAACGTTGGCAACAATTTTCTCCTGCACTTTAGGCTCCAGCATTCCTTCCATGGCACTCTTCACTTCTTCAATTGCATTGTAGATGATGGAGTACATCTTTATTTCGATACCGGCATTATCAGCCAGCTTGGATGCCTGTAAGGAAGGACGAACGTTGAAGGCAATAACGATTGCATCCGAAGCTTCGGCTAATACAATATCACTTTCATTGATCTGACCAACACCTTTATGAATTACACTCACTAATATTTCAGGTGTAGAAAGTTTTTGCAATGAATCACTCAATGCTTCTACTGATCCGTCCACATCACCTTTGATAATAACTTTCAATTCTTTAAAGCTACCTAAAGCGAGACGTCGGCCAATTTCATCTAATGTAATATGCTTCTTGGTTCTGATACCCTGCTCTCTTAATATCTGTGCACGACGGTAAGCTATTTCTTTTGCTTCTGCTTCATCTGTATACACTTTGAATTTTTCTCCTGCCTGTGGAGCACCATTCAATCCTAATATTACGGCAGGTGCAGATGGACCAGCATTTTCTTCTTTTTTATTTCTTTCATTAAACATGGCTTTTACCCTTCCAAAATACTGACCACTTACGATCAAATCACCCGGATGGAGTGTACCATTTTCTACCAACAATGTTGCCACAAAACCACGGCCTTTATCCAATGATGCTTCAATGATTGTTCCGGTAGCTTCACGGTCAGGATTTGCTTTCAGATCCAGTACTTCTGCTTCGAGCAATATCTTCTCCAATAACTTATCAATATTCAATCCTTTCTTAGCGGCAATTTCCTGGCTTTGAAATTTGCCTCCCCATTCTTCAACAAGGATATTCATTTGTGATAACTGTTCATATATCTTTTTGGAATTAGCTCCGTCTTTATCAATTTTATTGATAGCAAAAATCATTGGCACACCCGCTGCCTGTGCATGGCTGATTGCCTCTCTTGTTTGTGGCATCACCGCATCATCAGCCGCAACCACGATTACAGCAATGTCGGTAACCTTGGCACCTCTTGCTCTCATCGCTGTAAATGCTTCGTGTCCGGGTGTATCTAAGAAAGTAATTTGTTTTCCGTTAGCCAATTCTACCTGGTAAGCACCAATATGCTGGGTAATTCCACCGGCTTCACCAGCAACTACATTAGCACTTCTGATATAATCGAGTAAAGAAGTTTTACCATGGTCAACGTGACCCATGATAGTAACAATCGGGGAACGGAATTTTAAATCCTCTTCATTATCCTCTTCATTCTCTTCTTCAATTTCCATTTGTTTTTCCATGTCGATAAACTCCACATCAAAACCAAATTCGCTGGCTACCAGTTCAATTACTTCTGCATCTAAGCGTTGGTTAATAGATACCATGATACCAAGCCCCATACACTTACTGATCACTTCTGCAAAACTTACATCCATCAGGTTTGCCAATTCGCTTACGCTGATGAATTCCGTTACCTGTAGTTTATTATCACCTCCGGTATCGCCTTGTGCATCGGCCATTTCCTGCCTTTTCTCCCGGCGCATTTTGGCTTTCAGGTTTTTACCCTTGCCGCCTCCACCGGCTAGCTTGGCTTGTGTTTCCTGTATTTTCCGCTGAATTTCTTTTTCGTCAATTAATTTATCCTCTCTGCGTCCGCCCGTGTTAGTAGGACGACCGGCACCGCCGCCACCTCTGTTTGGACCACCAGTATTTCCTCCTCTGCCACGGTTAAAGTTGGGACCTCCGCCAGTAGCACCAGCACCTTGTCTTCTATCACCACCAGTGTCTTTATTAATAAATATTTCTCTTCTGCCTGTATCTTTTTTCTCAATAGGAATACGCTTTCTTTTCTTTTTTTCTTCTTTTACAGGTCTTGTATCATTATCAACCGGCAAATCAATTTTTCCAAGAATTTTTGGTCCGGTTAATTTTTCTACTTCAATATTTTCAATAACAGCTGGCTGGTCATCTGCAACAATTTGGGGAGTAACAGGAGTTTCGGCCGCCTTTTTTTCAATGACAAGCGGAGCATCTTCTTTTCTCCCCTTTTTCGGTTTGCCTTTGTTTAGCTTATCGTCTTCAGCAGGCTTTATTGCTTCTGCTTCAGCAGGCAGGTCTTCTTTTTTCCCTTTAATTATTTTCTTTGGCCTGGTTGATGAGTCAATAGTAGAGAGGTCAATTTTAGTAACCACTTTTGGTCTTTCTATTTCCGGCGCTTCAATATTTGTAACTTCTTCTTTAGCTTCCTCTACTTTTGTTTCTACTATAGGTGCAGGAATAACTTCTTCAACCGGCTTAATAACTTCTTCCTTCTTTACTATTTTAGGCGTAAGCTTCTCCTCTTTTTTAAAGCTTATCTCTTCATCTTCTTTTTTCTTTTTGGCTTCGGCCTGGGTACCCTTTGGTAATTCAAGCTGATCGCTCTTCATTTTTGCGGCCTTGTCGCCAGAAAATTCCTGTTGTAATGAACGATACATATCCTCCGTCAGTTTTGACGTTGGTTTCAGTTCATCTTTAGGAAAATTTTTCGCTATCAGGAAATCAATAATCGTATCCTGACCAACGTTAAATTCTTTGGCCGCTGCTAATAATCTTGGAAGTTTTAATTCTGACATTCGTTTTTATTAATGTGAAAATGTGGGAAATGTGGAAGTGTGGAAATGCATTTTCACATTTCCACATCATCACATTTACACATTTGTCTTATTCTTTTTCAAATTCTTCTTTCAATACTCTTCTTACTTCAGCAATTGTTTCTTTTTCAAGATCTGTTCTTCTTTCTAATTCTTCAGGAGTAAGTTTTAAAACACTTCTTCCTGTATCACAACCCACCCTTTTCAGTTCATCAATAACCCATGTTTCAATTTCATCACTGAATTCTTCCAGGTCAATATCAAATTCTTCCACTTCACCTTCATTATCACGATACACATCCAGTTCATAACCGGTAAGATCACAAGCCAGTTTAATATTTACACCTCTGCGACCAATAGCCAGCGAAACCTGGTCTGGTTTCAGATAAACATTGGCATGCTTTGCTTCATTATCCAGTTCCATACTGGTAATTTTTGCGGGCGTTAATGAACGCTGTATTAATAATTGAATATTGCTGGTCCAGTTGATGACATCAATATTTTCATTTTTCAATTCCCGGACTATTCCATGAATACGGCTTCCCTTCATGCCTACACAGGCACCTACAGGGTCTATACGATCATCAAAAGATTCTACCGCCACTTTAGCTCTTTCTCCCGGATCTCTTACAATCTTCTTAATTACAATAAGGCCATCAAATATTTCAGGTACTTCAATTTCCAGTAATTTGGCAAGGAAGTCCGGAGACGTTCTTGAAAGGATAATAACAGGGCTATTATTCTTCATGTCCACTTTCTTCACCACCGCACGAATACTTTCTCCTTTTTTAAAATAATCCTGAGGTATTTGTTCGCTTTTGGGAAGTATCAGTTCATTACCTTCTTCATCCAGTAATAAAATTTCTTTTTTCCATACCTGGTAAACTTCCGCACTGATAATATCGCCTACTCTGTCGCCATATTTTTTTGCCAGTACATTTTTCTTTAAGTCGCTGATACGGCTGGCCAGTGTTTGTTTAGCAGCCAGGATAGCCCGGCGACCAAAATCAAGAAGGTCAATTTCTTCATATAGTTCTTCCCCCACTTCAAAGTCAGGTTCAATTTTCACCGCATCAGAGTAAGCCACCTGTGCCAATGGATCTTCCACCTGGCCGTCTTCTACAATCATTCGGCGGCGGATGATCTCCAGATCTCCTTTTTCCGCATTTACGATCACATCAAAATTATCGTCGCTGGTGTACTTTTTACGTAGCAGGGTCTTAAAAACATCTTCTACGACTTTCATCATCGTAGGGCGGTCAATATTTTCAGCTTCTTTAAAATCCTGGAACGCATCTATCAGGTTAATACTTGACATAGCTCATAAAATTTAGTGTCGGGTTTTAGAGTTTCGGGTTTCGAGTTAAACCCTGAAAGAATCCAGGTCGTCTCGCAGCTCAAAACTCATAACTGTTTTAAAATTTAATTTGAATTTTTGTTGTCTTTATTTCCGAAAAAGAAATAGTGTGTTGCACTGTTTCTACTTTTTTGCCTTTACCTTTTATTTCTTCTATCTCTATTTCTTCCGCTGTCACACTTATTAATTTTCCTTCTCTTTTCACGTCATTTATATCGTCTACTTCTACAAAACGGCCAATGTTTTTAACATACTGACGATTCAGTTTTAGCGGTTCATCCAGCCCCGGTGATGATATTTCCAGGGAAAAATCTCCTTCCGGATACAAGTTCTCCTCTTCCAGTTGTTTATACAGTCGGCGGTTATATTGAACCAATTTTTCAATACTAACCCCCTGATCACCATCAATAAACACTTTTATATTATTGACCGGTTTGATCCTCACTTCCACCAGAAATACAGCAGGATCAGCCTGGATTAAATTCTTAATCCGAAGTCCAATTTCCTTTATTTGTGCTTCTTCGTTCATGGGGTATAAAAGAAGAAGGGAACGTCTTCGTTCCCTTCTTACTGCTATTTCCTATGCAAATATAGGGGAAAAGAGAGTTATCTGCCAAAAACTAATAGAAAAATAACATGGTTAATGATACCCAAACAGAATAACTTTCACTTTGGTAAAATTTCGGTAAAATAGCCAAATTTGCCGGTGACAGAAAAGCGGCCCATACTATCTTTACAGTATGAAATATTTGTTATACGCCATTTTGGCTTATATAGTATTCCAGTTCATTTTTAAACTGGTGATACCAGTGTACCTTGCCAGCCGAAAAATCAAAAAGGGGTTCCGGGAAATGCAAAGTAAAATGCAGGAACATATGCAACAACCCGGCTTTACAGCACAGCCTTCGCCTTCCAATCCTGAACCCCAAAAAAAGGCCGGGGATTATATAGATTTTGAGGAAGTAAAGTGATTGCAAATAGCCGGTTATTCCAATTTAAAACCCTTTTCTTTTACATCATTTGAGTTAGTTCCAATAAACAGGATAAAATCTCCTGGTTCGGAAACAAATTTAAGTTCACTATTGTAGAATTTCAGGTCGTTTACATCTATAGAAAAGGAAACCTGCTTTGATTCTCCTGCTTTTAATTTTATTTTCTGAAACCCTTTCAGTTCTTTCACTGGCCGTGTTATAGATCCAACTAAATCCCGGATATACAGTTGCACCACTTCTTCGCCTTCATATTTACCGGTATTTGTAATTATTACAGAAGCTGTGATGGTCTCATTTATTTTCATGGATGTTTTATCCAGCTTAATGTCGCTGTAAGAAAATGACGTATAGCTTAATCCATAGCCAAAAGGAAATAAGGGTGTATTGGGGGCATCCAGGTAGTTGGATAAAAATTTTGGCGAATCACCTATAGAAGGTCTGCCTGTATTTTTTTGACTGTAATAGATGGGTACCTGGCCCACATTCATGGGAAAAGTAACCGATAATTTTCCGGAAGGATTATAGTTACCGAATAATACATCAGCAATGGCATTACCAGCTTCTGTACCTGCATGCCATACCTGTAAAATTGAGGTCGCCAGCTTATTTTCTTCCACCAATGCCAATGGTCTGCCACTCATCATTACCAGTACAACAGGCTTACCTGTGTTTACCAGGGCTCTTATTAATTTTTTCTGGCTTTCCGGAAGGTTAATATCGGTTCGGCTGGCTGATTCACCACTCATCTCTGAAGCTTCACCAACTACAGCGACCACCACATCTGATTTATTGGCAATGCCTAAAGCCTCATTCAGCATCTCATCCGGTGTTCGTTTGTCGATATCTATTCTTTTTCCAAACACATTTACTTTTTTGGCTAACAGGCTGTCGTCAGAAATATTGGCACCTTTGGCATAGAGTATATTAACAGCACTTCCTGCAACATTTTTTATCCCATTCACTACTGAAACAGACAATTTGGAATCACCGGAAACTGCCCATGTCCCGAGCATATTACTTTGGTCATCTGCCAATGGGCCGATCAATCCAATGACCTCCGTTTTTTTAAGTGGTAATGTGTGATTGTTGTTTTTCAATAATACAAATGATCGCGCAGCAATTTCTCTCGGTTCTTTTCTATTTTGGCCAGTAAGTATTTCTTTTGCCTTTCGCTCAGGATCAAGGTATCGATACGGGTCATCAAACAACCCAAGTTTATATTTTGCTTCAAGAATCCGGCGGCAAGCCTGATCAATTTCCAACATGGTAACTTTTTTTTCCTGCAACGATTTTTTTAATGTGATTAAAAACCCTTCCCCAACCATTTCCATATCAAGCCCGGCCCTTAATGAAAGGGCAGACACTGTTTGTAAATCACCCATACCATGGGCCATCATTTCATTTACTGAGGTATAATCAGATACTACAAACCCCTTGAAACCCCATTGCTTTCTTAATAGATCTGTAAGCAACCATTTATTTCCGGTGGCAGGGATACCGTCAATTTCATTAAAGGAGCTCATTATACTTCCGGCTCCTGCATCTATTGCCGCTTTATACGGTGGCAGGTACTCATTGTACATTCTTACCCGGCTCATGTCCGTCGTGTTATAATCTCTTCCTGCTTCAATTGCTCCGTACAGGGCAAAATGTTTTACGCAGGCCATTAGTGTATTATTTTTTGCCATATCGTGGCCCTGGTAACCTTTTACCATCGCGATGGCAACCTGAGAACCGAGATAAGGATCTTCCCCGGATCCTTCTGCTATACGGCCCCAGCGGGGATCACGGGCAATATCCACCATGGGTGAAAAGTTCCAGCATAAGCCATCTGCTGTTGCTTCGATAGCCGCAATGCGGGCACTTTGTTCAATTATTTTCATATCCCAACTGCAGGAAAGCCCCAATGGAACCGGGAAAATAGTTTTATAACCATGAATAATATCTGAACCAAATAACAGGGGAATTTTTAAACGGCTTTGTTTTAGGGCTATATCCTGGGCGATTTTAATCTTGTCTACACCAGTTACGCCAAATAATCCGCCTACATTACCTTCAATTATTTTTTTCTCTACATCACGACTTACTACGGTACCTGTATTCACATCGCCACCGGGGGTCAACAGGTTCAACTGCCCAATTTTTTCACTGATGGTCATCTTCTTCATCAGGGAGCTAACAAACACATGCATTTTTGAATCAGTAACTGTTTGAGAAAATGTTATATACGAAACAAAAACTGACAGCACCAGAAGAGTTTTTTTCATTAGTTATTTTTATCCCGGGGTTAATAAATTTTAATGCACTTATAATACTTTTTTATTTTTTCAAATGGGGACTTTCAAAGCCTAATTTTTTTAAGCCTTGCTTTATCTCCGGGCAACTCATAAATAAATTCCACAACAAGCCACTCCGGTAATTTTCCATCATAACAACAATGGGCCCCTGGTCAATCGCGAGGTATTTTTGGGGGAACCAGTTATCCTGTTCGCTGAATGCATCATAAAAACCATAAGGTCCCCAGGTTTTATCTTTCATATCTGTATACCAATATTTCATGGCAGCCATTGACTGCGCCGGTGTGTACGGAAAAGAAGATAACGCAGCTGTGGGCGATATGACACCTAAATCATGTTCAGCATTCGGGGCATGGGCAACATAAAATTGAGTAGAGTAGCTGGATGTTAACCCCCAGTTGTTGGTACCATACCCCTTAAATCTTTTAGGATTATCCACACACCATTGATAATTGATCAGCGATAAATTTTTATTTTCTTCCCAGTAATCGGCATACTTGTCTTTTAATCCTCTCGGATCAAGACCAAGATAAGAATAATGTGCCCAGAACAACGGACCACCGTTTGGCGGATTGCCCTGGTAATGCATTTGCAATGTGTAACCTCCGTATGAGGAGGTGGCTTTTATTTTTCCGTTTTCTGCCCAACCTTCATGATATACTTCCGGTGGTATAGAGTGTGTGGGTGATGAGGCAGCCAGTATATAACTAATCAGACATTCATTATATCCCTGTAAAGGAAGATTCATTTTCCATTTATTGGTTGGGCTCCAGTGCCAGTACAATACATTTTTCCCGTTTCTGTACCAATCAAACTCAACTTCTCTCCACAGCTGATCAATGCTGGCAGCTAATTTTCTTTCGGCGTCGTTTCCGGTGTTAAAATATTGACGAACACAGAGCAACCCCTGTATCATTAAAGATGTTTCTACCAGGTCTCCGCCATCATCATTTCTACTGAAGGGTTTTACTTTGCCCGTTTCGCCATTCCACCAATGGGGCCATACCCCATGAAAACGATCTGCCGTTTTCAAAAAATGAACGATCTTTTCTAATTGTTTTCTTCCATCGTCTTTGGTAATAAATCCTCTTTCTATCCCAACCAATAAGGCCATTACTCCAAACCCTGCCCCACCGCTTGTAACAATATGTTTATCATTCTCCGGATAAATATTGTCTGTATGAATCCGCTCCCTTGCCAACCCGCTTACCGGCTCAGCCCCATCCCAGAAGTATTGAAAAGTTTGCTCCTGAACCAGTCTGAATAATACAGAATCTGCAACAACAACAGCATCAGCTTTTTTAGCAGCTGCAGTTTTACCTGACTTGCATCCGGATATAGCCCATAAGGAGCCGGATAAAATAAAAGCCAGAATCTTTATTTTCATAAACGCTTCTTATGCCATTTTGAAAAAACAACTTATTTTAATTCCCCAAAAATATTGGGTTTATAAATAAGGCGCTGTAAAGCCCAATCTTCGCAATCCATTTTTTATTTCGGGTGCACCGGAAAAGAGATTCCACAATAAACCACTCCGGAAGTTCTCTATCATCACAATGATGGGGCCCTGATCAATCGCCAATGTAGAATTGGCAAACCACAGGTCTTTTAAAATAAAAGCATCATAAAATCCATACGGTCCCCACAACTTATCGCCCAGTTTATAATAAAAGAATTTCAATGCATTCATCGACTCCGTAGGTGTGTAGGGAAATGATGATAAAGCCGCCGTGGGTGCAATAACGCCCCGGTCATTGTTTGGCTCATTTGAACCGTACCCGGTAGGAATATCACAGGCAGTAAGTCCCCAGCATAAATTACTGTAGCCATAATATCCCCGGGGATTCGCTTTACAGTATTCATAATTTATTTTGGTGTGATTGATTGTCTGGGTTTGGTAATTACCATAAGCATCCATCAGTCCATTGGGATTAATACCCAGAAAAGAATAATGGGCAAAAAACAGGGGGCCGCCATTCGAAGGTCCTAACGGTAATGAATATCCATAATAGGTATTATTATTACGGATACTTCCGTTGCCGGCCCAGCCATTATCATAAACCACTTTAGGAATCGAATCGGTAAGCGATGAAGATGCAAGCATATATACGATCAGCGCTTCATTCCAACCACGGATCTGGTTATTAATAACCCAGTTCAGCGTAGGGCTCCAATGCCAGTACAATACATTTTGATTGTTTTGCCGGAACCAGTTCCATTCTACTCCGTTCCAGAGGCTGTTAATTTTAGTGCGTAAATCCGTTTCAACTGCATCGGCCGTATTAAAATATTGCCGGGCGGTGAGTAATCCGTTTATCAGGTAAGCAGTTTCTACCAGGTCGGCACCATTATCAGTAGGGCTGAAGGGAATGGTAGCACCCGTGGCTCCGTTCACCCAATGCGCAAAGACGCCATGATAACGGGTACAATTATTCAATAAGAAGTTGGTGATTTTTAAAATGCGGTCACGGCCTTCGGTTCTTGTTATAAAATTTCTGTTGACTGATGCTACGATGGCCATGATGCCAAAGCCAGTGCCACCAGTAGTAACCAAATCGCCGGATGAATTTCTTTCCCTTGCCATTCCACTAACGGGATGGCCAAATTCCCAGAAGTACTGGAACGTTCTGCGTTGTACGGTATCCAGCAACTGGTTATCGGTTAGAAGTGGGAATTTATCAGCCGAATCTATTGATGTTATGAATTCAATATTGATAGCAGTACCCAGTGATCCTTTTTGCACTGATTGCAAACCAGTAGCAGCCCGGAGAAAATACCGGGTTAAATATTTTAATGGAGACTGTGGAGTAATAACTATAACGCTGTCATTTTTTTCATAGGTAAAATTGATCGGCACCGCACCGGCAACTACGTTTTCATTCAACGAAATATTCGTTGCTACGGTTTGCCTGTCCACCGCATTATTGAAAACAAGTTTTAAAACGGGATTAATTCTTATATCGTAGTAAACAGCAACGGATGGCTTATTATCTACCTGCACGGCTACCAATTGCAAAGGACCCGGTGGAGGGGGAACAGCATCTTTCTTTTCGCAGGCAAAACCCAGTGTAAGAACGATTATTATGAAATAAATTTTTCTTACCACAACTTTAGAATTGACCATACAACTCACCAATTTACTCTGTAAAAATTTAAAAGAAAAAACGGGGCTGTTTTACCAGCCCCGTTTAAGTAATGTTTTTTTATTATCTTCCTGCTTTTTCAAGCTGGTATAATGCATCAATTTCTGCTAATGTTAGTGCTTTATTAAAAAATCTAATTTCGTCAATAGAACCAGTCATTGGTTTATTCCAAGTATCAGTGGTTGTGGTAACATTTCCAAACGCACCAATATATGCAAAAGAAGGAGTATTAAAGACTAAAGTAGTATTAGTTCCTCTAACTTCAAATGCAGGACTAGAAATTTTAACACCATTCGAGTATATAATAAATTTATTATCACTACCGCTCCAAGTAGCAACAAGATGAGCCCATTGTCCAGCAATTTTATTTGGTCCAGCAACATGTTTGCCCGGGGTTATAAGATTATCAGCAATCATCCATGGTTCTAATTTAGTAAAATTTTCATAAATTTGAGTACCAGATACGGAGCTTCCAAATCCTTGTTTTACTTTAATGGAATCATTTGCTGCCAATGCTTGTCCTGTTTCGGCAAATAAATTAATATTTCCAATCCATTCATTAGGTCTAGAAAGTGAAAAAATAGTAGAAGCAGTTCCTGATCCCGGAGTTGAAGTTTGATTATTAGAAATTTTAACCCAAGCACTAACCGTATATGCACTTAGCGTAGTTGTAAGCCCAGCAATTGCAGGGTATTTTATATACCCATTTGTTAAAGTAGCAGCTTTACCTTTTATACCAGTAGCGGTAAATGTTACCCCATTACTAGATTCAGGTGCAGTACTAGTTTTGCTTTCGGTGCCGTTTCCTTCAAAAGTCCATTGTGCTATTAAATTTGTTGCACCCACTTCATTAGAATTGTTATACCCGCCAATAGGTGGCAATGGGGCGTCATTATTTTTGTTGCAATTACCGGCGACAAGTACGGAAAAAATTCCTCCCAGCGTAAGAACCTGGAAAATTGATTTAATTGTTCTTTGTTTCATCTTTTTTAAATTTATTGTTTTTTGAAAAATATAGATATAATTAAAAGCTGTTAGTTTAAATTCAGGTAGGCCCACCCCGTATATGTACAATCAAATTATTTTTCATAGCTGTGTCTAAAAAAATTCTCTATTTTATTTAGTACAAGGGGTTTTGGCTTATTTTATTACCACTCAAGTCAATTTGTCGTTGCGGTATGGGAAACAAATTATGCTTTGGTGAAATGTAAGGTTTGCCCAAGGCCTGTAATACGGCGGCGGCTCTTCCTGTTCTTCTCAAATCAAACATACGGTCATGCTCAAAAGCCATTTCCACTCTTCTTTCCTTCCAGATAGCATCCCGTAACAACGGCTGTGTGTTTGCCGTGGTATTCGGTAAACCTGCACGGTTTCTAATTTGATTCAACGCTGTTTGAGCCGGAGTCGTATTACCCAGCTCATTCTCTACTTCTGCCTTTATCAGCAATATTTCTCCATAACGGCAAACCCTAAGATTTTTATTGGATTGTCCCCTGTCAAAATAAGACTCGGCTGTACGGCTTACATAAGCTTTGTAACTGTAATAAGGATTGGGTAATGTATTACTGGTAACAAACCCATCCCATAAAGTAGAACCTGAAACTAAAATAGTAGCTGCTTTTCTCAGATCACCGGGTTCATAAGCATTTACCAGGTTTTGCGAGGGCACATTAAATCCCCAGCCAAAATCGCCGGCACCTGAACCCCGCATACCCTGCACCTCGGTATATTGTTGTATGCCTTTCGGAGGATTATCAGCGATAGCATTTACTTCCCAGATAGATTCGGGAGAAAATTCTCCTGCCTCCCGCCATATCATTGCATAATTATTTAATAACGAAAACTGGCTCGAGCCAATTATTGCATCACACATTCCTTTTGATTGTGCCCATTTATTTTGATATAAATACACTTTGGCGAGCAAGGCCTGTGCTGCTGCTTTGGATACTCGTCCTCTTTCATTTACTGAAATTACGGTAGGAAGTTTTGCAGCAGCTTCTGTCAGATCACTTTCAATAAATGCATAAATTTCAGCCGCCGTTGCCCGTACACTCGCCGCTTCTATATCAGCCTGAGAGGTAAGCACTTTATCAATTTTAGGTACACCGCCAAATACCCTCACCAGGTTCCAGTTAAAATAAGCTCTTAAAAATTTTGCTTCGCCTATATACCTGTCTTTATCACCGGCGGATAAATTCATTTCATTTAAAAACTTAATGGCATAACAGGCACGGCCGATGCCTTCAAAATTTCCTTCCCATACTTCATTAAAAGAAATATTGGTAGGCGATATCTGCCAGCCATCCAGTTCTATTTTATCGCCGCCACCATCTCCGGGTGAACTTCCTTTGTCCGCATCATCTGAAGTGATGCTGGAAATACCAATCCAGGCAAAGGAATGCGTTTCCCAGTCATATAATCTGTTATACACAGCGCCGATAATGCGTTGTGCACCATCCTGCGGATTGTTTAGTAAATCATTGATAGTGGCTCCACGGGGAGGCTCATTCAGAAATTTTTTGCCGCATGAAATAAGCGTAAACAGCAGCAAAACAGGCAGCAATATTTTAGTGGTGGTGTGTTTCATAAATTGACAATCATTTAAATTGAACATTGACACCTATTAAATAAGAAGCGGATATTGGATATATATTTAATTCGATACCTGCTTCATTCTGATTTCCGGGCAA
>JANMLJ010000449.1:0-1872 GCA_031372465.1 Chitinophagaceae bacterium
ATCAGGCAATGGTTCAAACTGGTAGGCTTTTTTTAAACGTAAGGTTGCATATACCGGCGGCTCCATTATTGCATCGCCCTGCATATAATCTATATAAGCAAAATCGGTAGGGCTCATTACTACTTCATGTCCTTGTTTCGCAGCTTCAATGCCTCCTTTCATTCCCCTCCAGCTCATCACAGCTGCATTGGGAGCGAGGCCACCTTCTAAAATTTCATCCCAGCCAATCATCTTTTTTCCTTTTGCATTGATGATCTTTTCTACCCGTTTTACAAAATAGCTTTGTACTTCATCAAGATTTTTCAGCTTTTCTTTTTTCATCAACGCTTTTATTTGTTCGCTTTTTTCCCAGAAGTTACGGGCTGTTTCATCACCTCCCATATGGATGTATCCAAATGGAAATAGTTGTGCTACTTCTGTAAATACTTTATCTAAAAACTCATAGGCATATTCATTAGCAGGGCAGATTGTATTATCTAAAATGCCATAGAAATGCTGACCACCACCGGGCCATATCATGAACCTGTCACCAGGACTAACGTAATATTTTCCGGGCGTACAAGACAATTCTGGATAAGAGGCTAAGGCGGCAAGGTTGTGGCCGGGCACATCTATTTCAGGCAGAATATTGACGTAACGGTCTGCTGCATATTTCACCAGTTCTTTTATGTCTTCATGCGTATAATATCCACCTTAGGTTGCAGGTTCGCCGGGCAGCGGTTTTGACAATGTTCCAAAAGTTCCTGTCCTTTCTACCCGCCAGGCCCCTACATCTGTAAGTTTGGGCAAACTTTTTATCTGTATTCGCCAGCCCTGGTCATCTGTTAAATGTAAATGCAGCAGGTTGAATTTATATTTTACCATCTGGTCGATATAATCCTTAACCTGTGCTACGGTAAAAAAATGCCGGGATACATCCAGCATCAAACCTCTCCAACCAAAACGGGGATGATCATCGATTGTAACAGCGGGAACATCCCATTCGTCATAGTCAACCTCTTTTTTACTGTTAATTCCGGCAGGAAGTAACTGCAATAAAGTTTGAACACCATAAAAAATACCGGCAGGGTTACTGGCTGTAAGTGTGATGCCAGTACGGGTAACATTTAATTTATATCCTTCGTCAGGAATTGTTTTATCTGCGGATAAGGAAAATAGTATTGATTTAGGTAAAAGGGATTTTCCTTCTTTAATGATTGTTTTATATCCCGTTGGTGTTTCTATTTGTGCTGCAAACAAGGAGGTTATTTTTTTTACTTCATCATTGTTAGGGACAATTATGTTAATGGTGGATGGTAAAATGAAACCGCCCAAATTATCATTTTCAACGATTGAAACTGGTTGTGGTATCAAAGCGATTCTTCTTCTTCCTATTCGCTGTGCATTTGAATCTATAAAAAGGGCTATGAGCACAGCGAAGACAAATATTTTTTTCATACAGCTAAATTTGATGATTCAAGTTACTTGATTAACCAAAGGAAATAAAAAAGGCTGACAAAATTTTGTCAACCTCTGATTATGATTTTAATCTTACAAACAACGAATATATTCATTCTGTAAGCAACTTCGAATCCGAACTTCAAATTTTGTACTTAGAATTAGCCCGGCATTCTCGAAATATATTTTTCAATTTGCTTTATCTGGTCAACGATCTGCGGAGTAGTGGGTTTTAATGCTTTTGCTTTTCTGAAAAAGTCTTTTGCCGAACGGAATTGTCTTTTATTCATCATAAGGCTGCACATCTGTAGATAAGCGGCCGATTCATTTTCTTTATCTGGTAATCCTTTACGGATAGCGCCGCGGATATAGCTTTCTGCCTGCTTTAAATCATTTTTTTGCATCATCAGCATTCCCATTTGCAGCATACTGGCA
>JANMLJ010000452.1:0-3081 GCA_031372465.1 Chitinophagaceae bacterium
GTAGCTGAATGACTTGAATCTTTTCCCAGCAAAATATTATCCTGCAGGTAACCGGAAAATTTATTGATGTCCAGGTTGGTGGTTGACTTTATCACTTTATTCAGGCGGAGTAAATTTGCCTGGTAGGGTAATGCATACCCCGCTGAATCCTGGAACTCCCACTCATTCAGCTTATCGTTAATTTTTGTCCTATCATAGCCCAATCCCCATTGATAAGCATGTTTGCCTTTGTCATAATTTCCCTTATGCGAAACATTCCAGTTTTCAATGTTCAATGTATTTCTTGAATAATTCTGGTACACACCTGCACCTAACGGGTTTACAATTAAACCATAGGTAGGATTTCGTTTGTCAAAATCCCTTTCGCCAAATAAATACGCCCCGGTGATATCAAGGTTCTCCTTTTCATCATTGACAAACCGGGAGGCCATCCATTTTAATTTTAATTTTTTACTGGCGTTATTGGTCAATGAAAAACCCAGCATATTGGTTTGGTAGGCATCTTTTTCCTGTCCTTCAAATTGTATATCAACACCGATCGTAGCACTGAAGAGAGGCGAAAAAACAGAAGTGGTCAGCTGACTGGATTCAGGTATCAGTGTAAATTTTGTTGCAGACATATTACTCAATAATTCGGCCTGCCATTTCGGATTGATCTGGTAGGTAAGTAAAGCCTGAAAATCTGCAGAGGAGGGAACATAATTTCCTTTTGTTTCCTGGCTGCTCAATAAATTTCTGTTGCTGCGGTTGCGTACACCCAGCAGATAAGTAAACCTGGAATTATTATTGGCACCTTCCAACTGAAAGCCCTGTTCAAGTATGCCGATATAGGCAGATCCGCCAAACTGTTTGGGTTTTTTATATTGGATATCCAGTACACTACTAAGTTTGTCGCCATACTTTGCCTGGAAACCGCCCGTATAGAAATTGATATTCCGAACCATCTCCGGGTTGATAAAACTAAGGCCTTCCTGTTGCCCACTTCTTACCAGGTAAGGACGGAAAATTTCAAAATCGTTTACATAAATAAGATTTTCATCATAACTGCCACCCCTAACCGAATATTGCGAAGTGAGCTCATTATTGGAGCCTACAAATATTTTTATCAGGCTTTCGACACCGGTTACTGCCGATGGGAGGTTGAGAATAGTTTTCGGATTAAGACGCACCAGGCCGGCTTCCCTTCTGTCCCGTTTGTCACTGATCACTACTTCCTGCAGGGTTTGTTCACCTTTTTCTAAGCGAACAGTTATTGTTTCCTCTTCATTTTCATTCAGCAAAAAATTTTTCTGTTCAGATTTTCGCCCACTATAACTAAAAACAAGGGCAAATGCTTTTTCAGCCGTTACTTTTAACCTGAAATAGCCGGAGTCGTTGGACGTAATACCTTTTGATTGTCCAAGAATGATAATGGAAACATTCGATAGCGGATTTTCATTTTCATCCACCACTTTGCCCGACACATAAGCTGATTTTTTTGCTTTGATTACTGGCGGGTTTTGGGAAAATCCTTCAAGGCTGCTCAGGACAAATACTGTGAGCAAAACAAATAGTCGCAGCAGAAATATTTGGGGGTTGAATATTTTCATAAGAGAATGTACAACAAGATACGGAGAGATTTGGAAAATTGATAATCGATGAATAATTACTTTGCAAAAGTTAATATCAAAAAAGTGCTTATCAGAAGAAAAAATGAAAACAGCGGCAGAAATTTGAAAGGTTTTTTATTCCTGATTAATAACAGGGTTGAAACTAAAACTAAGCTGATAAATAATGCCAGCATTGGAAGCGAGGCTATTTCAAATAGGATGCCAACTACAGTAACCTGGTAAACATTAATATATTGTCCGGTACACCAAAAAATACAAACCAAAACACTTAGAATAAAAACAAGTTTTTCAATATGCGGATAATTTAAAAAGCTGCGCTTACCAGGCATATTGACTTCAGATTTGCGTTATTGATTTTAGCTGTTTAATCGTTGCTATCGGGTCAGCCGATTTAAAAACAGTATTGCCTGCCACCAATACATCCGCTCCGGCTGCAATAATAGAAGAAGCATTTTCCAACGTAACGCCCCCATCAATTTCAATAAGAACTTTCAATCCTCTTTCATTAATCATTTTATGGAGTTGTTTTATTTTTTACAGTGTGTAAGGAATAAATTTTTGTCCGCCAAAGCCAGGGTTTACACTCATCATACATACAAAATCAATATCGGCAAGTACATCACTCAATGCTGAAACAGGCGTATGGGGATTTATAGCTACACCCGCTTTCATACCTAATGATTTTATTTGCTGAATATTCCGGTGAAGGTGCTGGCAGGCTTCTATATGTACGGAAAGATTATCGGCACCGGCATTTTTAAAATGCTCTGCATAATTGCCCGGTTCTTCAATCATCAGGTGCACATCGCAAACTTTAGTGGTTGCTTTTCTGAAAACTTCCACCAGCATTGGTCCATAACTAATATTGGGAACAAACCGGCCATCCATAATATCTAAATGATACCAGTCTGCCTCACTTTCGTTCAGCATTTTGCATTCGGCATCCAGGTTCAGAAAATTGGCGGCAAGAAGGGAGGGGGCGATGATGGGCATTGCTAAAGTTTAAGTTAAACGTGTAGAATTATTCTTGACTCATTGACAAACGCTTTTGCGAAGGCAGCAAATTCTTTTACCAACTCCATATCTGCTTCGGCAAAATCGTCATAGTCATAGCCTTGTCTGCTTCTGAAAATATTGCTATAAAACTGACCAAATGATATTGATAGTGGTCCGGAGCTTATAAAATGAAGACCCAGCATCTGCTTCACTCCAGTATGAGTTTTTGTGAAAATATCTTTGCTAAAAAGCAAAGCTGTTGCGGCATAAAAACAGGCATAATACAACCGGTTAAGCGCAGCATTTGAATAATTAAATTCTATCATTTTTTCTGCTTCTGATAATGTCCTGATTGCTTTTGCAATTTTTATCCTGATGATATCTTCTTTGGAAGGTGTACTCATAGGAGAATACCATCTTTTTTAATATTGATGAATAAAGCAGTATTAGGATATTTTTCATACCAGGTGTTTTT
>JANMLJ010000050.1:0-4222 GCA_031372465.1 Chitinophagaceae bacterium
CTCCAACAAGTAGCCATTGGCACTGGCAGTTTCATTGCTGCTCCTTATTTGTTATCTGGTCAAACAACTACTAAAATACCAACAAAAGCTGATCCATTACCCGCCGAAAAGGTGAAAGAGTTTGTTGGGGCCGGCCATAGTAACCTGGCAAGGGTAAAGGAAATGTTACTGGAAAGCCCCACTTTGTTATATGCTACCTGGGATTGGGGCGGTGGAGATTTTGAGACAGCTTTAGAAGGCGCAGGTCATGTTGGTAATAAGGAAATTGCCAACCACCTGATTAGTATTGGAGCAAGAACGAACTTGTTTGTATTAAGTATGCTGGGTAAAACAACAATAGTAAAATCTTATCTTGAAGCTTTTCCGCAATACCTTAGTGCAAGAGGTCCGCATGGTCTTACTTTATTGCACCATGCGCAGAAGGGTGGTGATGATGCAAAAGAATTGCTGGAATATTTTCAAAGCAAGGGTATGAAAGAAACAAAAGCTGCTTTATAAAAATTTTTTCAATAATAATTTACCAAACACTAAAACAACTGCTATATGAAACAGATTGCATGGCTATCAGTACTATTTTTTATTGCTGTAAATTCCTTTGCACAAATGGACCTGCCACCCAGTGGCAACAATCCAAGGGCAACTGTAACTGAAACAGTAGGTATTACTTCCATCACACTTAGTTATTCAAGACCGGACGTTAATAAACGTGAAGGAAAAATCTATGGTGATGGCAAACTTGTTACGTATGGATTTACTTCTTCAAATTTAACCACCGGAAAAAATACACAGCCATGGCGTGCCGGTGCCAATGAAAATACTACTATCACCTTTGAACATGATGTGAAAGTAGAAGGCAAAGACATAAAAGCAGGTACCTATGGATTGCATATGGCTTTATGGCCGGATAAAGCGACCTTGCTTTTTTCCAATCAATCAAGTGCATGGGGAAGTTTTTATTATGATGAAAAATATGATGCCTTACGGGTAGATGTCAAACCAGTTACATTGGATAAAAGTGTAGAGTACCTGAAATATGAATTCATTGAACAAAAGGAAAAGTATTGCGTAATTGCGATGCAATGGGAAATACTCTCTGTTCCTTTTAAAATAGAGGTGGATGTTGATAATATCGTTATTGCAAAACTGCGGGAAGATCTTACAGGCCCGAAAGGATTTAATCAGTTGAACCTGGTGGCGGCAGCTAATTACTGTCTCAACAAAAATATTAATCTGGAAGAAGCGCTTTCCTGGACACAAAGGGCGGCAGCTCTTAAAAGTTATGGAACATTGAATACACTAAGTACGGCGTATTCAAAAAATAATAAATTACCACAGGCAGATTCAACCATGAATGAAGCGTTGGTTTTTGCAACCCCTAATCAGTATATGGGTTCCGGCCGTGCTATGATCACTGCAAAAAGATTGGACAGGGCCCTCGAAATTTTTACAGCCAATCAGAAAAAGAATGGGGATGTATATACCGTGAATGCCGGATTCATGTCATACTATTCTGCAAAAGGTGATTTTACTAAAGCACAGGAATATGCAACGAAGGCATTGGCGCAGGCACCTGAACCACAAAAAGCGGCTATAACCGCCAACATTGCAAAATTGAAAGAAGGAAAAGATATAAATCAATAAAGATGGCAGCGATAAAAACACAAAAGAATGATGTTGATGTTTTGACTTTTCTTGAGTCAGTAAAAGATGAAATAAAAAGAAAAGACGGGATGACACTACTGGCTATGATGAAAAAAATTACCAGGCAGGAGCCCAAAATGTGGGGCAGCAGTATTGTGGGGTTTGGTAGTTTCCACTACAAATCTGAAAGAAGTAAACAGGAAGGCGATTGGTTTATGACCGGCTTTTCACCCAGGAAACAAAACCTGACTGTGTACATTATTCCAGGCTTTGCAAAATATGAAACGTTGATGAAGAAGCTGGGTAAATATAAAACAACTGTTTCCTGTTTGAATATTAATAAACTGGCCGATGTGGATAGTAAAGTCTTGATAGAATTAATAACCCTTGCTTATAAAGACATGAAAGAAAAATATAAATAGTAACACGATGAAGAAAATCTTATGCAGGCTGTTTATTTTTTCATGTATGTCTATTTATTGTACAGGTTGTGGTTCTGCAAAGAATAAGGAGAACCCAATAACAAAGAATGAAGTTGTTTATGCCTGTTTGCCATGTGGAGCAGGCTGTGACACGATGGTTTATCAAAAACCTGCTAACTGTTCACATTGTAGTATGGAGTTGGTTGATAAATCAACCATTATTCATAAAAGCATTCAACCGGAAGATATGTGTACACTGGATACCGGCAACGTGATCTTCTTAGATGTTCGTACTCCGGAAGAGTTCAATGGTTCGGCCAAAGAAAAGTTCGGGGCAATAAGAAATGCAATTAATATAAATGTGGAAGAGTTACAGGCAAGAATATCTGAACTGGAAAAATACAAAGAAAAAGAAATAGTGGTTTATTGTTCGCATAGTCACCGTAGCCCAAGGGCCAGTTATATGTTAACACAGGCGGGATTTACTAACGTTACAAATATGAATGGAGGAATGAGTGTTTGGAAAGAGCGGGTAAAGTCAACAGCATGTACTGCTAAATTATATCTGTCACAATAATTAATAACCAAAACAAACAACATGAACAATGCTATCAGCTGGTTTGAAATAGGAACCACCAACTTAGACAGGGCCACTAAATTTTATGAAACCATTTTTGGTATAACACTTTCACCAATGGATCTGCCCAATATTAAAATGAGAATGTTTCCGCTGGAGAATATGATGACACAGGTAGGAGGTGCACTCGTAGATAGCGGTGGTTTTCATAAACCCTCAGCAACCGATGGACCGCTGATCTACCTCAATGGAAATCCAGATGTGCAGCTTGTATTAGATAAAGTAGAAGCTGCCGGCGGAAAAATTATGGTACCTAAAACAGAAATCAGCCCGGAATATGGCTCTATGGCGGTCATTATTGATACGGAAGGAAACAGGATTGCTCTACATTCTGTGCCACAGCAATAATTTCATCATTAAAATTTTTAATCATGATCGTATTATATATTGTACTGGGATTAATAGCCGCTTTATTATTAGCCGGACTATTTATACCCAAAGGCATGAAAGCAACCAGGGAAATTGTAATCAATAAACCTAATGCAGAAGTATTTAATTATATCAAGCAGTTGAAAAATCAACAGAACTATAGTAAATGGGCAACAATGGATCCGGATATAAAAAATGAATTCACCGGTATTGATGGTACTATTGGCTTTGTTAATTCATGGGTAGGAAATAAAAAAGTGGGCCAGGGTGAACAGGAAATAAAAGGTATTGAGGAGGGCAAACAATTAATAACAGAGCTACGGTTTATCAAACCATTTAAATCTGTTGCTAAATCTACCATCAGTACTGCATCAATAAATGATAATAGTACCAGCGTAAGTTGGGGATTTGATGGCCAGATGAACTATCCATTGAATGTTATGAAACTTTTTATGAATATGGAAAAGTCGATTGGTGATGATTTTAGTATTGGACTGGCAAATTTAAAAACAGTGTTGGAAAAATAACAAAACCTGGTTCATTCATTCTTCAGGTATCATTATTTTTTTAATCCTTAAAAATAATCTTGTGGCATACAATGAAAAATTGGCAGACATGACAAGAGAGCTGATTGCTCTTACCCATAAAAAAGTAGAAGAGAAAGCTATGTTTGGCGGTTTATGTTTTATGGTAAATGATAAAATGTGTGTGGGAGTAGAAAAAGATAGATTGATGTTACGACTTGACCCCGCGAAATACGAAGAAGTTATTGAAAAAGATGGTTGTCATCCAATGGATTTTACAGGAAGGGTGATGAAAGGATATGTATTTGTAGATGCTACTGTACTGAATACAAAAAAGAAACTGGAGTATTGGGTTAAACTGGCACTCGAGTTTAATAAAATTTCCAAAGCATCAAAAAAGAAAAAACCTTAAATATATACCTGTTATTTTATGTTGTATAGTTTAGAAAAATCATACGAAATATTAGAACGAACACCGGTGGTGCTTAAAGCATTATTAGCAGGATTAAATGAAGAGTGGATAATAAATAATGAAGGGCCTGAAACATTTTCTCCTTATGATGTAGTAGGTCACTTAGTACATGGAGAAAAAACTGACTGGACTGTTCGTATAAAAAGAATTCTTGAAT
>JANMLJ010000599.1:0-5558 GCA_031372465.1 Chitinophagaceae bacterium
TTTTATCCTAATGAAAATTGCGTCAACCGTCTTATTCAAAAAATTCAAACCATACAACCAACAAATATCTATGTGCCACATGAACTGGAACAACATCCCGATCACAAAGCTGCTGCAGTCCTGGTTGGTAATGTGATAAAAAAATTGCCTGCTGATGTTCAACTTCCAATCGTATGGATGTACGAAGTCTGGACACCCATTCAGCAGATTGATCATATCGTTGATATAACTGGTTATATTACTATCAAACAAAAAGCCATTCAAGCTCACAATAGCCAATGTTCAGTATTGAAATTTGATGAAGCCATTATAGGGCTGAATCGGTATCGCGGTGAGATGCATAGTTGGCCAGGCGGGGATTACGCAGAAATATTTTCTGAAATGAAACTGCAATTTAAGTTATGATTTACCACATTTACGCAAATCGATCCAATATAGGTGACTGGCTTTCTGCAAAAGGAATACAAAAGCTACTTGAGACAAAAGAAATAACTGAGTGTCTTTGTGATGAACCTTTTATTGAGGAAACAATGAAAACATTGTCGAAAGCAACCAAAGAAGACCTTATCATTATTGGCGGTGGTGGCCTGCTTATGGATTATTTTATCCCATTTTGGAACGCTTTTAAACAAGTCGCCGATACTATTCCATTTATAATCTGGGGTATTGGTTACTGTGATATTAAACAGGAAGATTCTTTACCTCCAAACAGTTTGGTAGAAGAAATTGTCAATAAATCAAATCTCTGTATCCTCAGAGATGAATTATCAAGATCATATCTTCCACATTGCAGTTTGCCATTACCCGTCCCATGCCCCAGTATTAATTATATTGATCCGGTTCAGGTAAAAGGAAGTAATTTTCTGCATGTCGTGAATTATACAACTGCAGGTGCAGACACTTACGAAGCCATGTGTGATATTGCAAAGAGTTTCACCAAAAATTCGGGCATAATTTATCGTGAAACAAATAATATTATTAATAAAGGCAGTGAGAAAGAATTGTCTCAGATATTATCGCTTTATAAGGACTCTGACATAATTTTAAGTTCGGCATTACATGGTTGCATTATCGGTGTTGCAATGGGATTAAAAGTAATAGCCGTTTCCGGAGATCGTAAAATTGAAGGGTTTATGGAATCGGTAGGTCTCCAAGAATGGGTGTTAGATACCACTGAATTAAATAGATTACCGGAATTATTATTAAAAATTAATTTACAAAATATCCCGTCACTATTGGTTGAGAACATTCGAATGAGAAATAAACAAACAGCTGCAATTATTAAATCTATGTATTCAAAATTTTCTGATAAGACTGAGTGAACTACCTAGAAAATCATCCTCCAACATCACCTCCCCCTCCTATAAATCCTCCCCAGCATCTCATACAAATCAGGATGATGTGCATTTAATAAATCAGGCTGTTCAAAATAATATTCGGAAATAACCGCAAAAAATTCTACAGGACTGGTGGCTCCGTACATATTAATATCTGATCCATGATTTTTCATCTGCCCAATTGTTGAATCCATTAAATTCTTCCACCGATCGATATACTTTTTTTCCAAAATAATTTCAGGAACGCCATCCATTGTTCCATCCATTTTATCTATCAGGTGCACAAACTCATGAATGGCCGTGTTGTGCGCATCATTATTATTAATAAATCCTTGTCGTAATTGCCATTTGGTAATGATCATTACATTCTGCATAGCACCGGTGCCCACCATGCCACCAATAGGACGATCCGATCCACCCTGGTCAAAATCTTCATTAAATGCTCCCGGGTATAATAACACTTCATGCAGGTTAATATATTGCCAGTCAGGAATAGCATATACAGGAATAATAGCGCCTGCTGCAATTAACAACCGGTCCATATCTTCTACTTCTGCATTTACTCCGGTTATTTTCACAGCCATTAAAAAATGTTTAATTCTATCATCAAACATTTTTTGCCCTTCTTCATCCAGTTGCCGGTAAAATTTACAATAATCTGTAAGTAACTCCTTGTAATTCTCCGGCAGATGAAAGACTTCTTTTTCTCTTAACAAACTAAAGGCAATCATAATAATAATAACTATCAATGCCAGTACAAAAATAACCTGGAAAAAGACTACCATCATAGTATGAAGTTAAACAACGCCATTGTGAAAGCATTGGTGATTGTTGAATACGCAAAAAAAATATGCTTTATTCAGATATTTTCTTTCTTTATAATCGAATGCTAAAACACTTAATTATTGAATCTGGCCAATAAAAAAGATAAAGGCAGCAATAATGCTGCCTTGTATTGATTTGTCGGGACGATCCCGATTTGCATCGGGACGACCCTTAAAAGTTGTGACGATCCCGATTTGCATCGGGACAACCCCAACAACTGTCGGGACGATCCCGATTTGCATCGGAACGACTCCTTCAACAGTCGGGACGACAAGATTCGAACTTGCGACCCCCAGACCCCCAGCCTGGTACGCTACCGGACTGCGCTACGTCCCGAAATTTTATACTCAAAAGAGTATTTATTGGCCATAAAAGTACGGCTTTTTAGCATTTTTCAGTACCAAAAACAACCTTTATCTTCGCTCCTTAATGAAACTACTCATTAAGCAAGCCCGGGTCATTGACCCTCACTCTCCTTTCAACGGACAATTAGCTGATATATTTATTGAGAATGGAATCATTACTCAACTAAGTAATGCCATTGCTGCAAAAGCTGATAAAGAAATAAATATTGAAGGTCTTCATGTGTCACCAGGTTGGGTAGATGTGTTTGCCAACTTTGCCGACCCCGGTTATGAATTCAAAGAAACACTGGAGACAGGCGCCGCCGCAGCAGCAGCCGGTGGTTATACCGATGTATTCGTTTTACCCAATACAAATCCAGTTATTCATAATAAATCAGGCGTTGAATATATTGTCCAAAAAAGTAAATCACTCCCGGTTAATGTGCATCCAATAGGTGCCATTACCAAAAACACCGAAGGAAAGGAACTGGCTGAAATGTATGATATGAAAGCAAGTGGTGCGATTGCTTTTAGTGATGGAATTAATTGCATTCAATCAGCCGGCCTGTTGGTAAAGGCTTTACAATATGTAAAAGCATTTGACGGTATTTTAATACAACTACCAGATGATAAGAGTATCAACCCGCATGGATTAATGAATGAAGGGATCATCTCTACACAACTGGGGCTTCCCGGAAAACCAGCAATGGCCGAAGAATTGATCGTAGCAAGAGATATAAAATTGACCAGGTATGCCGAATCAAAATTGCATTTTACAGGAATAAGCACTAAAAAATCAGTAGCGTATATCAAAAGAGGAAAAGAAAGTGGTGCTGCTATTAGTTGTTCAGTTACCCCATATCATCTTTATTTCTGTGATGAGGATTTGCAGAAATATGATACCAACCTGAAAGTAAATCCTCCTTTACGCAATAAGGAAGACAGGGAAGCTTTACACCATGCAATTACAGACGGCACGATTGATTGTATTGCCACCCATCACCTTCCCCACGAATACGATAGTAAAGTAATTGAGTTTGAATATGCAAAATTTGGCATGATCAGTTTAGAAACAGCTTATGCGGTTCTCTGTACTTCACTGCCTGCCATACAATCGGAAAAATGGGTGGAATTATTATCCCTTAACCCACGCAGACTTTTTGGATTAGAGCCCGCAACCATAAAAGAAGGAAATAAAGCATCGCTTACTTTATTTGAACCCGGAAAGAAATGGACGGTAACAGTACAAGACCTAAAATCAAAATCAACAAACTCCCCTTTTATTGGCAAACCATTAACTGGAAAAGTAAGGGGTATCATTAATGGGGTCAACGTCTTAATATCATAATCTGTACCATGAAACTATCACCGTTAATTAAAGGAATTGTCACTGCGTTTGCCATGATTGCCATTTCATTGGCAACCTACTATGGACTACCGGAAAAATCACCATTACATTACCTGGTATTTGCCTTTTATGCTATCGGCATCATCTGGACATTAACAGCGTATAAAAACTCACCCGCTTATTCCGGTAAATTCGGAGATAGTTTTAATACCGGATTCAAATGCTTTATTGTTGCTACACTAATGATGGTGCTGTTTACTTTTACTTTTAATAAACTCCATCCGGAGTTTGCCCGGGAATCAGCCAGGATGTATAAAGAACAACAAATGGCCATACCCAATAATTCAAAAACACCTGACGAAATAGATGCGGAGGCCATTCGTTTTAAAAATGGTTATGTAATGGCCGTTGTTTATGGTTCTATTTTCGGATATTTGATAATAGGTGCTGCAGTTACAGCTTTAGGTTCAATAATATTAATCAGAAGAAAATAAACCATGGACTTATCCATTGTCATACCCCTTATTGATGAAGCAGAATCGCTGCCGGAACTAACGGCATGGATAGAGAAAGTGATGAATGAAAATAAGTACAGCTATGAAGTGATTTATGTAGATGATGGCAGCAGTGACAACTCCTGGGAAGTAATTGAGCAACTACAATCAAAGAATGCCAATATTAAAGGCCTCAAATTTCAACGTAACTATGGCAAATCTGCCGGTTTAAATGAAGCATTTCGTGCAGCCTCCGGTGATGTAGTGATAACAATGGATGCAGATCTGCAGGATAGCCCTGATGAAATTCCCGGACTCCAAAAAATGATTGTTGAAGATGGATATGACCTGGTTAGTGGGTGGAAAAAGAAACGGTACGACAATACTTTTACTAAAAATATTCCTTCCAAATTTTTTAATGCCGTCACCCGCAAAGTATCCGGCATTAAACTTCATGATTTTAATTGCGGATTAAAAGCTTATAGTCACCGGGTAGTAAAAGGAGTAGAAATATACGGTGAAATGCACCGCTATATTCCTGTACTGGCAAAATGGGCAGGTTTTAAAAAAATTGGCGAAAAAGTTGTTGAACACAGGGCCAGGAAATATGGTCATTCAAAATTTGGGTGGAGAAGATTTGTAAACGGATTTCTTGATCTTCTTTCCATCACTTTTGTGGGCAAATTCTCTAAACGCCCGATGCATTTTTTTGGTTTATGGGGATCACTTTTTTTTATGGCCGGTATGGGTATTTCAATTTACCTGGTCATATCAAAAATAATAAACCCGGCATTTGCTTTAACCAACAGACCCGGATTTTATCTTGCATTGACTTCCCTTATCATTGGCATGCAATTGTTCCTGGCTGGTTTTATTGGTGAGCTCATTTCCAGGAATTCACCTAACCGGAATGCTTATCTGGTTGAAAAAAAGACAGGATTTTAGTATCTTTATTAAATAATCAAAAATACTAATGGCACAGATTATTAAATTAAAACCAGTTATTGAAAAAAACCCATTGACACCTTTACAAAAAAAGTTGCTAAAGGCCCCAACAATGACTGAAAAGCAATATAAGGAATATTTAAAAACTAAAAAGTGGATGAATAAATGGAAGGCTTAATTGTATTGGATTCATCAGTTCTTATTGAGCTTTTCAGAAAAAAGGACAAGTCAAAGACTTTTTTTTATTCCCTGGCTTCGCAATTTA
>JANMLJ010000601.1:0-2673 GCA_031372465.1 Chitinophagaceae bacterium
AAAAAATATTATTAGGTAACAGACAGCCTTTAGCCACATAAATCCGTCTATATCAGCATAAACCGGGGTAAAAACATTATGTCCCCCGGTCTTACTAACTTTGCCGCACTATCCTTATGACAGCAATGATTAAATATCTTATAATAAGCCTCTTTTTATTTACTACTGCAGCAGCTACAGCACAGGGAGTAAGAGTGACTGACACGGTGAAAATACCAGCCACCTATAAAGCCGCCTTTAACAGGGAATTAAATCATGATTTAATTGATAAAGAACAAAAGCTGATATTGGCCTCCGATGGCAATGATGATGGATTGTTTTCCCCCTCAACAGATAATGACATTAATTTTCAACTAACAAAAGCATTGATAAAAAAGGTAGACGCTCTTCAATACCTGATAGAAACGGATTCCCTTTTTGAACATCGGATAAAAGTAAAATACCTGCGGGGACTCGAATATGTTTTACGATACTTCAGGGAGAAGTGGAAGCCGGTATCAAAATTTAAGGTAAACCCGGTGAACCTGTTACCAATTATTACTGCTTACGAAGATTGTATGAACAGAACCAGGTATGAAGAAAATCCTATCGACGATATTTTGAATCAATTGTCCTACGATGGTGGTTTAAATGTTATAGCCGCCACTATTTTCGATAAGAACCCCGGCCTTGTTCGTGCAAAACAGAATCTTGTTCTTAAGTATTGCCTGCTTAATCCGGACAGGATCTTGTATATCTTAAAAGACAATCCCAACATGCCTTTTGCGGATAGCCTGATAAAAACACTGGATAAGAAAAAATTTGCCCGCGAATTTTATGATTTTGCGCAAGGCAATAATAGTATAAGTTATGTGTTGCGAAATATTGTGGATGATAATTTTATCAGAACGATCGTAAAAATGGCCCGGAGCAAAAGCGGGCAGCAGTATTTTTCATTCCTGGATAATATCCTGAGCGGAAAGCTGACATTTGAAGAAATTGATTCGGTGAAAGGTGATTCGTTACTTTATTACAGGCTATTAATAAAAACACAAACGGAATATGTAGCAAGAACTTTAAATTTTGACACTGCTTTTGAATACCAGGCTCTCCGTGGGCGGGTAAAAACAAAAGCTGAAAGTTTTGTCAATATAATCAATGGGCTGCATACTGAATCTGCCGAAGTTCGTTTCAAGTGTATTCAGCCACTTACTGCGGAAGAATTATATTATCTCGCGGTATCAACTGAAGGTGCCATGTACACATCCAGCTTTGTAAAAGGCGTATATCCGCTGATGATGTCAAAAATAAATAACAGAGGAGATTCCTTGTTAAAGGTTCTCTATATTGATAAATACAGGAAGTTTATTAAGATGGCCGCCGGCTTTAATATGCTGAGTAATTTCTTAAGCACATTTCCACCGAAGAAAACACCTGATGAAGAAAGTGATGCCGAAAAATTAATGAGAGCTTTTGTAGGAAAACTGGAACTCGGAAACGATCTCGAAGATGGAGTGGATGTAGCTGATTCATATGCAAGCGTTGTAGAAACAATCAAACCGATTGCCGATGAAATGCTTAAAAATATCCAGGAGAATTATCAACGAAACGAGCAAGATGGCAATAAAAGAGGGATGGCCATTTATAAGATACTCACCCAACTTTTTCTATCAGCCGATTCTACTAATAATATTGACCTGACGAAGGAACTTGGTATTCCACCCGTGTACAAAGTGCCATTTAAAGCGCTGGCCAATGACAGCGGAAGGGTGGTATTACAGGTATTTATGTACGGTGATAGAGATGGGATGGGTGTTTTTCCAAGCATTGTCGGTTTATTTAATAATGCAAACTGGAAAACGGATAAAAGCAATCCGCAATGGGTTACTATTTCATCCATAAAAGGCAACCCGGTTTCAATTTTTCTCAACAAACCGTTGCCGGAAGAAAAAAACGAAGATGCAATGGCGCAGCAGGCTTTGTGCAAATACCTGGACAGTGCTAAACTTTCTCCAACAGTAACGATTAACCGCGGACATAGCTACAATGCTAAGTATACAATAGAACAAATGTCTCCCAATTCTAAAATCGTGTTTATGGGATCATGTGGCGGCTACCGCTCTATACACGATATCCTGGTAAAAGCACCCGATGCACATATTGTTGGTACCAAGCAAATAGCTGATGCCCCTGTCAACAATCCCTTCTTAAAATTGCTGGGGGAAAAATTGAGAAACGGTAGTGATATTGAATGGATACCATTCTGGAAAGAATTTGGTAAAATGGCTACTGATAAAATATTTGAGGATTATGTACCGCCATACAAAAATCTTGGAGCCCTTTTTATTAAGGCGTATAAGATTGCTATGGCAGAATAGGCTAGGAGATTAAAAGAGGGAAGGAGATGAAAGAGTTAAACTCATAGTTTGCCATTTTATTTTGAATTTCTTATAAGTGATAGGTTAAAATACCGGGAAGCGCATTTCTCTTTTTCTCATATTCTCCTTCGTTCTCTTAGCTTTGCCTTTCAAATTTTCATTTTTATTTTGAATAGCTAAAAAAGTGGGGTTGAAATTCCTGTAAGAGTATTTCTCTTTTTCTCATTTTCTCCTTCGTTCTCTTAGCTTTGCCTTTCAAATTTTCATTTTGCCTGAAACCAAAAAAAGCTTTTTTGATGTTACTCTTCTCCGGAGG
>JANMLJ010000603.1:0-2007 GCA_031372465.1 Chitinophagaceae bacterium
CTGTAGAAACCGAACAGGGAATCGGAACAACATTTATCATTCAATTACCCACTCAACAGCTGTTATGATCAAAATTTTTATTTCTATACTACTATGCTTCTGCCTGGGTACCAACTGCTATCAGGCCCATGCACAATCTGATAATACGGACTCCGTACTTTCTATATTGAGGGCTGCTGATAAACAGGGAAAAATTGATACCGTGTTGTCAAATAAAATCAATCCCCTGTTAAGACGAAATGCTATGACAGACAGTACTGTTCAACAGATTGTTGAGGAGGCTAATCACTTTAGAACAGGTGATGACGAGGATATGAATTTTAATATCTGCTATTTGGTTTTACGGGTGCTGAGTAATAGAGATAACACTACGGCAAGGGCAATTAATTTTGGAAAATTTTTGGTAAACAGAATTGAAAAAAGCAAATCACCTGAAAAAAAATACTTCATCTATCGTATCCTGAGTGATATGCGGAGTGTCTACAGGAATTCCACTCATCTTGCAGAGGGTATCGAGTTATACAATAATTACCTGGTCCGATTCAGGGAATTAAATGATTCATCCGGTATGGCAACCTGCTATTTTGTTATGGGCGGGTTTTACAGGGCTATCGGATTATTTGACAGGGCTATTTATTATTGTAAAAAATCGATGGCTTACCTCGATTCCAGTCTGCAAACCGGTACTACCTATTTTGGCAGCCCAAAAATTGAAGGCCGGGGTGTTTGGGTCAATAATATGGGAGTTTTGCCTGAGTATTACAGTATAAAAGGCGATTACGAGACCTCAATAAAGTATGCATGGTTGTATCTTAAATTGAACAAGAGAAATAACAATAAGGATCACCCTTATGGAGTTCAACGAATGGCTCAATCGTATTTGCGGGCCAACCGGCTGGATAGCGCTTTATATTTCGTGCAGCAGGCCTACGATTCATGTGATGCGTCTTCGCTATGGGTTTTGCCTTCTATTTTTCAAACCTGGGCAGTATTGGAGTTAAGTAAAGGAAATTACGGGAAAGCGGATTCATTACTTGTAGAATGCTGGAAAATTGTCAGAAAAATTAATTTATCGGCTTTTTCTGCTGCTGGCATTATTCATCCTGATTATTACCGGGCTCTCATTTATGCAGCACAAAAAAATTATGCGGAGGCTGCCGGTTTTTTACTCAGTGATATTGTTCGGGTCCGGAATTTACGGAATGAATTGCTCACGGACTATAAACTCCTCGGTGAGGTATATGAGAACCTGGGAGATATAGGAAAATCAAAGGAGTATTATAAAGCTTTTATCAGTTTACAGGACAGCCTGTTGAACGACCAAAATAAGTACAACGCTATCAGTTTTGAAGCAGAACAGCAGATGAATGATAAGGAGCTATCCATCAGCCAGCTTAAAAATAAAAATAAAATAGCGTCGCTAACCCGGAATTTTTCACTGGGTATGATCGCCCTGGTATTGCTGCTGGCAGGGGTAGTGTATTACCGGTATAAAGTAAAACAGAAAGCGAATGCTGTATTAGAAAAAACATTGGCCAATCTGCGATCTACGCAAAGCCAGCTCATTCAATCAGAAAAAATGGCTTCGCTAGGAGAACTCACAGCCGGCATCGCGCATGAAATACAAAACCCGTTGAACTTCGTAAACAACTTTAGTGAAGTAAGCAGTGAGTTGATTGATGAAATGAATGCTGAACTAAACAAGGGAGATATTGAAGAAGCTAAAGTCATTTCATCTGATATCAAACAAAACCTGGAAAAAATAAATCATCATGGCAATAGGGCTGCTGATATTGTAAAAGGAATGTTGCAGCACAGCCGCAGCAGCAGTGGCGTAAAAGAACCAACCGATATTAATGCATTAGCCGATGAATATTTACGATTGGCTTATCATGGACTTCGTGCAAAAGATAAAACATTTAATGCAACGATGATAACGGATTATGATGAAAGTATTGGTAACATCAACATCATTCCACAGGATATTGGAAGAGTGATTTTGAATTT
>JANMLJ010000640.1:0-6538 GCA_031372465.1 Chitinophagaceae bacterium
CAGCCATATCATGAAGTAGGGTCTTGCACCCCTCAATACAAAACCAATAAAGACTTTTAAAACACTCGGAGTCATTGTGCGCTGGCCGGAAAAAAGGCGGAGCATTCTTTTTTCCTTGATTTTTTGTTTCTTTTGCATCAAAGGCAAAAGAAAAGAAAGAATTAAAGTAATAAACTATACTATGAAAAGTTATCTCCTTGTTGCTGATTTTTAAACTCTTGGCAATCGGTATAATATAGCTGTAGAAAAAAAATATGGAACAGATAATCAAAAAACAGGTCAGGTTACGAGATTAACAGGGCAACAATTATAGAAGCGTATCAAAAGCGTTGGTCTCTTTTCCGTTTATCGCTTTTATTTCAGGAGAGTGCTACATTTCTCAACTCTCTTTGCGCATTGGCAAATAATTTCTTTTCCTTTCTTTTATACCACCATATCGGCACCGTCTTTTTCATTAATGTATCAATATTCCGCATACCAATTAAACTCCAGATACCTTTTACTTTACCAGCCAACGAGGGTTGCATAGCGCGGAGACTCATAGCAAATCCACTATCCAGGTATTCCATATGATGCCAGTACCCAGCCGGCATAAATAATGTATCGCCAGGTTCCAGAATAAAATCAAACCCTTCGGCCAGTTTTAGTGCAGGAAATTTTTCATAATCTGGTTTTCCATTTTGTTCGTAATAGTTGGAAAAATCGGCCAGGCTTAGTACTTCATATGGCTTGCGGTAAAGCTTGTATTGTTCTTTATTGGGAAACATGAGTACCCTTTTTCTTCCTGCAAATTGCGTGTGAAGTATATGAGAAAGGTCAATATCATAGTGCATATGGGTAATGCTGCCTGCACCACCGGTAAATAACATCGGGTATTTTTTTACAAACCCTTTCATCAGGTGTTCAGGCCAGGTAAAATCTTTTATTAGTTGCGGGGCATGTTCAAAAATATTGAAAAGAAATATCCGCCAGGCAGCTGGTCCCTGGCTAATCATATCAATATATTCGCCAAATGTTTTGTAATCGTCAGCCGTGTTGATAGGCGTGTAAGCATCACTTTTTACATTATTATAAAGCGGTACTTTTTTGTCGCCAACCAGCTTTTTGAAATAATCCCAGTCCCACTTGGAATTGGCAGGCCAATTCATCGAAAGATTTTTTATCACCACTGGCACACCAGGGTTATAAAAATCTCTTTTAAACACCTCTGGCTCAATGGTATCGAAGGTGGCTACCGGTTTTAATTGCATGACATTTCTTTAGATTAGCAAAGATAAGAAACGGTGAAAATACGAATTGCCTGATAAATGACGATTATTGAAAAAGGTTTTGCTAAAACTTGTATTTTTAAGGTCAACAGGAGCTATGTTATTACAAATTCATCCCGAAGATCCCCAACCCCGACTCATCAGGCAGGTAGTAGAAAACCTCCTCAAGGGGGGGATAATTATTTATCCTACCGATACAGTATATGGGCTGGGTTGTGACATACTGCAGCAAAAAGCCGTGGAAAGAATTTGCCTCATTAAAAAGGTTGATCCTAAAAAAGCACAATTATCCTTTGTATGCAGCGATTTGTCGCATCTCAGCGATTATACCAAGCCATTCTCGAACGCTACGTACCGGTTATTAAAAGAGTACCTACCAGGCCCTTATACATTCATTTTACAAGCCAGTAAGCTGGTCCCCAAAATTTTACAAAGTAAAAAAGACACGATTGGTCTTCGAATTCCAGATAATAAAATTGCTTTGGCCATAATTAAAGAATTGGGCAGGCCTATTCTGAGCGCTTCTTTACCGGGCGAAATGGTAGAAGATTACACGGATGCAGAAGTGATGTATGAAAATTACAGAAATGAAGTAGATTTTGTAATAGATGGTGGTATTGGTGGCATTATTCCATCTACTATTATCGATTGTACCGGTGATGAGCCCTTATTGATAAGAGAAGGATTGGGAGAGTGGAATGGTTAGCATCCGGTAAAGTGTAAAAAATAAAGAGGCTGACTCAAAAGCTACATATTGCCGGTCCACAGGATCCTGAGGGGAAGACGGATTTACCCACCGAAGCATTAGCGTAGGAGGGAAGTCAGGAAGAAAATAATAGTTGAATTTCTATACTTACCGTCTTATCGCCTTACCGGCATTTATTCTTAAATTGACTTTTGGGATAGCCTGTAAACTTCCTTCAAAGGATTCTTGCTTTAAAGTAGCGTACAGATAAAAATTTTTACCAGCGGTTATTGTGTTTAAAACGAAAAGCATCCCGGCCAATAGTACATTTTTCTTTATTTATCCTCCTTCTTTCAAAAGGAGTAACTATACCATCTTTGCGGGCAATAGATTGTACAATGTTTAAACGAACTACATCCCTTTTAAGCTGAAATCTTTCAGGCCTTGATATTCCTTGATTGTTGAACCCCTGAGGTCGAACAGGAACTTTAATGACTACCTGTGAAGAGGCAGCTGTAGCGGATAAAATCAGGATAAGGCTTATGTACAATAATTTTTTCATCATGTATTTTTTTATTTCCAATAAAATCTATCTGAGTAATAAGACAAAAAAACTTTCTATGGGTTTAACAGGCGGTCAAAAAATACCGGTTAAAATATAGTTGGTTGAATCGCTTTTAAGTGAAAGCTTTTACGATGGTACACGCACTGGCCATACTTTTCTATAGCTATTCGATGAGTGGCAGTGCCGTATCCTTTATTGCTGATCCAGGCATAGTGTGGAAATTGTTGATGCAACTCCAGCATGTATTCATCCCGGTAAGTCTTAGCCAGGATGCTGGCAGCAGCAATAGATGCATACAGTGAATCACCTTTAATAATACAACGATGAGGTATTTTTTTATAATTGATAAAACGGTTGCCATCAATTAATAATAATTGCGGCTTTTTTTTCAATTTATCTACAGCAAGATGCATCGCTTTAAAAGATGCTTTCAGAATATTTATACTATCTATTTCATTATTATCAATGCTGGCAACAGCAAAAGCGATAGCAGATATTTCAATAATTTTTCTTAGCTCATTCCTGTTCTTTTCGTTTACCTGCTTTGAATCATTAAGCAAAGGGTGAAAGAATTTTTTAGGTAAAATAACAGCTGCGGCAAACACTGGTCCGGCCAGGCAGCCACGTCCGGCTTCATCACAACCGGCTTCTATTAATTTTTCCTGGTAAAAAGAGTTCAACATTGGTCGCAATTTCTTAAATATTATTCAACAAATCGTATTTATGGCGGCAGATCACAATTAACTTTGCATCCGCAATGACAAACAAGCCTTCTTTTCGCTCATCCCGCCCGGTTGCCATCTGGTTATTAATAGGTGTAGGGATGATAATTATTCAGATTTTATTGGGAGGTATTACACGACTTACCGGATCTGGTTTATCTATTACCGAATGGAAACCCATTATGGGCGCCTTACCGCCGATGAATGACCAGGACTGGCACACTGCTTTTGAAAAATACAAACAAATAGCCCAGTACAAATTTTTAAACGCAGATTTTACGCTTGGTGATTTTAAGTTTATTTATTTCTGGGAATGGTTTCACCGGTTATGGGCCCGATTGATCGGCGTAGTATTTCTTATCCCCTTTATCATTTTCTGGGTGCAAAAAAGATTTAAAAAGGAAATGATAAAACCAATGATCATTCTTTTCCTGCTGGGGGCATTGCAGGGACTGGTGGGCTGGATAATGGTACAAAGCGGATTGGAAGATTCGGAATTGTTATATGTCAGTCATTATAAATTGGCCATTCATTTTATACTGGCTCTTGGGTTATTGTGTTATACAACCTGGTTTGCATTGGAGCTGTTGATACCTGAAGGACAAATTGTTTTTCATCAACCATTGCGAAAATTTGCGGGCTGGATAATGATCTTATTAATTATCCAACTTATTTACGGAGCTTTTATGGCTGGGTTAAAAGCGGCAAGCTTTGCACCAACCTGGCCATCCATTAACGGATCCTGGGGGCTCACCAATATTCATACATTGGGTAATCGGGAATTTGCCGGGCTATCTTTCTTAACAGATAATCCGCTTGTTATTCACTTTATCCATCGCTATCTTGCCTATGTCATTACTTTTTTGGTAATTGTCTGGTGGTGGCGGAGCAAGAAAGTTCAGGGAACAAAATTGTTTCGAAGAACTACTATTCTTCCACTTCTTGTAGTGTTGATGCAGGTATTGTTAGGAATACTTACGGTGCTCAATACCGGCAATGCCGACTTATTTCTTTGGTTGGGTGTTGCACATCAGTTTATGGCGATGTTACTCCTTCTTACATTGGTTTGGGTACTTTATATTGTCCGGGGCAGGTCTGTATTACCCAGCCTGTAGTAATATCTTCATTTGACAGGGCAAACGCATTAAAAAAAGGAATACAAGCACACGGATGACACGGATTGAAGGGATTTGCAGGATTTTGTTTTGACTAAGCTATAAAACTTGATTCAAATAGCCTGTTTTAATTAGATGAACACAGATTATTCTGCTTCTCAGGATGAAGAATCGCCGAAATATTGCAAATTATTCTGAGAAGCAGAATATAAATTGGTGTTCATCCGTCCAGTTTGTGTCATCTCCCGCAAAGGCGCATTGGCGTCAAGTTAATTTGTATTTAAATCCTTAACTCGCCTCATCTGCCAGGCGATTTATATGCAGAGCCGTAGGCTCGAAACGTTTTGTAGCAACGGATTTTCCACAGGATGCTGCGCACAATCCGTTGCAAAAAGTAAACACATACCAAGAGAGCCATAGGCTCGGTACATATCATTTAAAATAGCTTACCGCTTTCATGAACCGAACCTACGGTTCTCCTTATTTCCTTTCTGCTCCCTAACAACGGATTGAAATCCGTTGTTACAATATTGGCCGAGGCTACGCCTCTGCAATGATCAAACCCTTATGTGGCTTTGCTTCTATACTGTTTTCTTCAACCCTTAACTTGACGCTAATGCGCAAAGGCTGGACAGGCTGTGTGCAAATTCTTTTCTAATTTAATAAGTATGAAGTATTTTAATGCGTTTGCCCTGCTTCATTTGACCGGACAGCTATTTAGTAGTATTTTTAGAATTAACCATTCGCTTCACATATGAAAGTCTGGCTTCGGGGATTTTTTTATTCCTTTCCCATACAATTAGTGTTCCTGCATTTCAGGAAATACCAGGTGCTATTATTATTCTGGTTGGTACTTTTTTCTACTGTGAATGGTAGTTTCATGAAAACATTTGGTGCAGACTCATTGTTCCTGGGCCCCGAATATCTTGGTAATGTTAATTCATTAAGTTCAGCCATTGTTGGTGGTTCCATTGCCATGTTTATTATGAGCTGGAATATTTCAAGCTTTATTCTTTTTAGCCGTCACTTTCGTTTTTTAGCAGCAACATCCAATCCGTTTTTAAAATATTGTATTAACAATACTATTATCCCCGCTGTATTCCTGGTATTTTATTTTATAAAAGCATACCAATATGCACATTATAAAGAACTCATCAGTAGTACGGAAATTATTTTTTTGTTTGGAGGGTTTATAGCCGGTTTCATTTTTATTCTGTCAGCCTCACTGATTTATTTTTTTCGTGCCGACCGTTCCATATTGCGAAAGATGTTGCCGATTCTCAGTAATCCAAAATCATATATTACCCACCTGGGTACGGTAAAAGAAGTGTATCATGGCGAGCCTTTGATAAAAGTGGACTGGTATTTTGAATCACCATTCCGGCTAAAACCAACAAGAAATGTTTCACATTATACCGATGATTTTATTGCTTCTATTTTTAAACGACATCATTTTGCGGCAATCCTTTCGGTATTTGCTGCATTTTTATTTCTTATTACTATTGGCTTTCTTTTGGACAGCTCTTTCTTTCAATTGCCTGCTGCTGCCAGCATCACTATTTTCTTTGCTATTTTAATCGGTGTGGCCGGTGCCATTACTTATTTTTTACAGAGTTGGAGTATTCCTTACCTGATTGGCCTTATTTTATTGCTAAATATTTTTTACAAAATGGATCTGATAGATCCCCGGAATAAAGCTTACGGGCTTAACTATTGGAATAAAAATGAACGACCCGCTTATACCAGGCAAGGATTAATGGCAATGGTAAGCAAAGAAAACATAGCGCAAGACCGGCAAAATATGATCGGCATATTGAATGCCTGGAAGAAAAAACAGGACAGCGATAAACCATTACTGGTGATCCTTAATACAAGCGGTGGCGGTCACCGGAGTGCTACTTTTACCATGAGTATATTGCAACATCTTGACAGTATTACCGGGGGAAGTATTTTTAAAAAGACATTTTTAATTAATGGAGCTTCCGGGGGAATGATTGGTGCAGCTTATTTCAGAGAACTATATTTACGGAGGCAACAGGGCCAGAACATAAATCTCCAGGATATCAAATACGTAAATGATATTGCGGATGATTTATTAAATCCAATATTTACTTCTTTTTTTGCAAGAGATTTAATTTCTCCGGCGCAAAAATTTAAGGTTGGGGCCTACCAATATGTTAAAG
>JANMLJ010000075.1:0-1605 GCA_031372465.1 Chitinophagaceae bacterium
TACTGGTGCAGTACACCAATTTTTAAACCAATTAGGGCCTCCCTGCTTATCTAAAACCATATTCCAATCAACCCAGCCATCAACCCAATTATTTAAACATCCGATGATATCCGTGGCATAACGATTAACAGGTGCGTATTTCGGGTGCAAATACTTGTCTTTTTCACTTGCCCAATCCCAACCCCAGTCGGTAGCTTCTTTTTTCCAATACCAGGCATCATCGTTCCAATGTGGGATCTCTGAATCTACACAGGCTTCTGTTTGAATCAAATACTTACCGGGTACTTTTTTATGCGCATATTGCAATGCATCAGGAAATACTTCATAGGTACTTTCATACCAGTGAATAGCCGTACCGGCAAAATAGTTAGAAGTTTGCTCATCTTTATACATGGCATCTACCCAATCTTTTAAGCCTGCCCGGTTTTGATCATATCCTAAAATTTTCACATCTGCTTTACCGTTAGCTGCTAATGCTGGCCCCAGGTGATATTGCACAAAATTGGTCATTTCTTCAGGAGAGAAAAGCATGCTTTCCCAATTGTTACCATTTCCCAGTGGCTCATTTTCTACGGTTAATCCCCAGATAGTTATACCTTCTTTTTTGTAGGCATCAATATATTTGGAAAAATACAAAGCCCAGGTATCATTATAAGCAGGTAAAAGTTTTCCTCCAACCCATTTCTTGTTATCTTTCATCCAGGGTGGAGCTGTCCAGGGCGAAGAAATAATTTTGAAACCATCCTTTGAAATTGATTTTGCTTCCAATATCATAGGGATGAGGTTGTTTTTCTTATCTTCTTCTATAGAAAAGTTATTTAAGTTTTTATCGCCATCTTCCATGGCGTAGGCATACTGTTTCAACGAAAAATCACAGGAATTAATATGCGTACGGGTTAATGAGTAGTTAGCGCCGGCTTCACTAAAATAAGCATCCATGATTTTTTTACGATTAGCGGCACTTAATTTATACAGTACATGCGCAGCAGATTCGGTAAAAGAGCCTCCAAAGCCGGTAATAGTTTGAAATTTCTCTTCAGGATTAATGGAAATCACAACAGGATTTTCACTGCCTGAAAACTCCGTTATTCTTTTTAATGAATTTCCCTTTGAAGAAGTTTCATAAACTTCTACTTCCAGGTCTTTTGTTGTTTTGCAACTAACTAATGCAAGAGTCATAATAAATGGTATTACCCAAAATTTATAGCGTATGATGATAAATTTAAATTTTGCCATTACTTATTTATTTTTAATCAATGCAGCAGGTGTTTTAACATCCATCCATAAGGCTTCTGCATTGCCATTATACGTTTTAGTAATGGGTTTGCCATCACGGGTTAAACCTTTAAAAACTCCCTTGTCAACCATATCCCAAAGAGCATATTTAGCCTGGGATTGTAAATTGATAAATCCAAAATGATTTTCCGAACCCAATGCATTTTTACTGTCCTTCCATTGTTCATCAAACGCTTCAAAGTAAAAAAGGGAGATGCCTTCTTTATTTGTCCATTCTCTCATAAGTTTATAATAGACGGCTGATTTATACTCATCTGTTGCTTTTGATCCGGCAATACCATACAACTCGCTGGCTAAAGTAGACCAACC
>JANMLJ010000657.1:0-5746 GCA_031372465.1 Chitinophagaceae bacterium
CTTTATACGATACAACTCAATATATGTCTGACTGATTGCATAATCATCAGCATGATCGTAACGCCTCCCAGTCTGCCACCGCATTCTTTCACCCATTGCCATCATAGAATCCAGCAAAATCGGTGACTTAGTTGTTTGGTATGCTGCAAAAACACCTGCATATAAAGCACCATTGGTCCAGTCAGTTAAGGGTCTTGTATTAGAATGCTTCATTTGCCATTCAGCAACTTTCATCATTATAGATTTAATTGAATCAGGGATCAGACGTTCGCTTTTTTGAGCTTTAACGTTTCCACACAAGAATAATAAAATGGAAAGAAGGATTATTTTGATTGGATGTTTCATTTTGCTATTTATTTAATTGCTCAGAAAATTTCAATGAAAGCATTCTACTCAAAGTCTTTCACCAGGTAAAAACCAATAGGTCGCTGTATGCAATGACAGATTTTCGTTTAAACCGTATTTATTATTTCCTTTAGCTACATATACAGAATAAAATTACCTGATTGTAAGCTTCGACTGCTTTTTCAATCCCATAGCATATCCTATTCCTTGAAGAACATGTTGCAGATAAAGAGGATCGGCAAAAGATTCATCGGTATGACCAAGTTCTGTATAAAATGCTCTACCGCCGTCGTACGCATGATACCAGGCCATAGGATGGTGGCCCATAGGTTTTATTTTTCCGAGGTCATAACTTTTTTCATCGATAGTAATCAGTACGTTAAGCCCTTCTGCAACCCATTTAAAACTATACCATTCATCTTTCCGTATCCAGGGATCGGGTAAATGTTTGGTGGAGAGGTTTTTTTTATCGGTGATATTTAACGTAGCCGTCTGTTGTGATGGATGTCCACCAAAATAAGCCCCAACCAGGTTTCCATACCAGGGCCAATTGTATTCACAATCTGTAGCGGCATGAATACCCATAAAACCACCACCTGCCTGAATATATTTTTTAAAAGCTTCTTGTTGTACATCATCTAATACATCTCCTGTAGTACTTAAAAAAATTACGGCTTTATATTGCTTTAAATTTTCCGTGTTTATCTTTTTTGCATCAAGGGTTGTATCCACTTCAAAATTATTGTCAACACCCATTTTTTGGATAGCCCGTATGCCAACAGCAATTGATTTATGATAAAATCCCGCTGTTTTGTAAAAGAGAAGCACTTTAGGCTTTGGCTTACCTGAGGCCAGACTGGCATTGAAAACGAATAAAGCCATCACCGGCAATACCATTGTCAGGCAATGAGAATGGATTGTTTTTGTTAGATTTTTCATTATTTTCTTTTTGTGTCCTTATAAAAGTATAGCAAAAGGAATGAGAAATGAGGAATCAAAACGTATATTTTCAACTCATTATTTTTTTCATTGAAATTACTGGTAATCCTATCTTATGAGTTTTTGTACCCTTCCCTTTTTTAAGTCAGTTTAAGAAACGATATATAAACGCTGGTAAAACAACTCAATTTCGACATTTTACCAATGTAGGTTTCTACAAATCCAACTTCCATTAGTTATATAAAAAGATAAACCCCTTACTGAACAAGGGGTTCCAAAAAACCAGGTAGTCCCGACAGGAATCCCTGCCTGCCTGATATGCAAAACATTTATATTAATTAAGCAGGCAGATCAGGCAGGGATCTTGTATCAAAAATTTAGGAGACTTCTATTAATACCCCTTTTTCGAATACTAAATAAAATAGTCCTAACTATCAGATTAATTACTATCTATTCCAATTTACCGCGAAGGAAAGAAAACAAATATCCCCGAAGATGGAAACCTTGTATCGTACTTCTCACTGCAACCTGCTATTACATAAGCCCCCTCTCTTGATACCATTGGACGTGCGGTGCTTCCACTTTTGGTATCGGTGATGGGAGTGATTGTTCCTGTGCTTGTATTTTGTAAAACAATATTTCCTTTCAATACACCCAAATTGTCCGCGTTAGTATTATAGGTAATCCAGGTTCCAAAATAACTGATACCGATTCGCTCACCTTGTGTGATCGGGCTATCACCATTTCCTCCTGTCCTATTTGCCTGGCTTATTCTTCTTACAGCACCACCGGATGTACTGCACATGAATATATCCTGCATATTATTATTATCGTCGCTAACCATATTGGTAGCCGTGGTGGAATATACCACCCATTTACCATCACCGGAAATAGATGGTGCTACTATCCGGCTGGCACTTTCCGTTCCCTGGTTTCTTTCGCCACCGGAGGAAGTAAGACTGAGGCGTTGAAGCATGGGCATTCCCCTTTGCCAGATAAATATATCCCAGAGATTATTATTATCTCCCTGCACGAGATGGCCGCTGTAAGAACAAAAAGCGATTTTATTGCCGTCTTCAGAAATTGAAGGTGAATTGCCGGACGCCGCTTTACCGGTCTGGTAATCTTTGGTGATAAAATCACTACTTCCCTGGTCAGCTACATAGACATTTGGTATGGAAAAAACAGGTGCAAGGCTTACGATATCTGTTGCATATGAAGTATAGGCAATAACATTTCCATCCCCGGAAATGGTGGGCTCATAGCTTTCTCCATTAGCCGCTCCTCCCTGTTGTGATTTACTTACCAGATTTACATTGCCTGTACCTGCATTCCATACGAATACATCTCTTGTATTATTATTATCGGCTTCACCGAAATTCGTCGCATAGGATTCAAATACTACTGTTTGACCATCAATGGATATGGCAGGGGCGAAACTGTTATTATTTCCCTGCGCCCCCGAACTATTTTTGCTAACTAGTTTTGTGATACCCAGTTTCCGGTCGCGCCAAAAAATCTGGCGGTATTTTCCATCTGAACCATCCATTCCCTTACCATAAGTAACGAATGCAACATAACGGCCTTCAGTTGCATACCTGCCTCCGATAACGGGAGAGGAGCTTTCATAATAAGTAGTTAGAATTTTATCATCCGTGCTGCGACTTACAAGGTCATATTTTTTATCGCAACGGACATTCACCACAACATCCGAACCTATCTGTCCTTCCTGATTTTCAACAACAGTACAGCCACTAACGGTGGAAGAAAGCAGGGTTACTTTATAATTGGTACCTTCTGTAATAAGGGTCTTGAAAAAGAAATCGGTAAGCCCCGTTTCTCCCGCTTCTCCGGCAACTTGCGTCACCGTTAACTTTTCTGTATTATCTAATTGAAGAACCACTACGGCTCCCTTTGGTGCGTAGAATCTGCCTTTGAGTTTGCGCTTAAGCGGCGGTTCACCACAGCCAGCTTCAATAATAATATCCTGGTGCTGTACCGAACCTGTGTTAGGAGTGATTACACAGGTTCTTGGACCTGCAATTTGCGCGACGCTGAAAAAATCACCGGTTTTAAATGTTCCCCCGAAGTAAACGACCTTATTTGCTTCTGTAATAATAATTTTTCTTGTTCCATTTACATCAAATTCAAATCGTTCACCATCCGCAACTGCATTTACTTTTACACCAATCTTTTGATTGGTGGGAGGTATAGCGCAATTTGCTTTTACTAATATATCCTGCGTGCTGACAGCTCCGGTTGGGCTAATCAGTACGCAGCTATGAGGTCCTGTGAGTTGGTCAACTTTATAACGGTTTCCTGGTGCGATTTTTAAAAGGAAACTGGCAGTAGTATCCGGGTATCTTATAGTTACTGTATCATATTTTGGAAATGAATACAATTTGAATTTATATTCATCACCGGCTTTTGCGTTATTCACTTGTACGGTAACTTTGCGCAAGTTGCTGGTTGGGTCATCGGTATTTGTGTTTTTAATATCTGCGAGCACTTTCAGCAAAACAATATAATTGCCATGGCCTTGAGTATTACCCATTGATTCTTCATTATAATAGACAGGCAGTATTCCTTTGCCATAACCGAAATCTTTTTCTGCTATAATTTTAATTGTTTTGGGAGTAAGTATGATTATTTGCGAACTATAATCCCAGTTGGAAAAAAGACCGATAGGGCGGGTGGCCAGTTTATTTTTGTTGGCAGTGAACAAGCCGGCAAATTTTGCATCCAATCCCATGTATCGACCTGGCCGTACAAACCCATAAGGGTCGTTATCGTTGTATGTATAGGCAGAGCTGAAATTATAAATCCCTGCCTGGAAGTCTGCATCCTGGAATGCATGCCGTGCGGCAACTCCCATATCCTGGTAGGGAGTAGCGGAAAGTGGTCCTTCATCCACTTCAAGTATTCCGGGGATAATGGCTACTACCGTTTCGTTTGAACAAAACGTATTTACAATATCGTATTTGGAAAGTGCATTCAAATTATTGTCATCCACCGGTTCCCGGAAGTAAGTATCCCCGGCTTTTATTCCACCGTTAATGGTAGCTGTGCCAGCTTTAATGCGATCATGAAGGAAAAAATCCTCACCATATATTCTCATAATTCCGTTATAGCTAGCCCGATTAGTTGTTATCGGACTCCACGCCCAGAAGGCCAGGCTTACTTCATCACTAACGCCATCTCTTCCGAGCGGATCGTCATTGGTAGGGCGGTTACAAATAAAACCGTGAAATGAAATTTTTACCCGGCCGGTGTAGTTAGTATTTTGCGCAGAACTTTTAGTGATAATAAAAAAGAGAAGGATAAAGTATATTTTTTTCATTTTCTTATTCTTTAATGGGTGCGGTAATAATTTATTAAAAGCATCGTGTACACAGTTGCATCCTGTAGCTTATAATTTTGTTTCTGTATTTTAAAATATTTATTTATAGTCATTAAATTAAAAAATAATCGATGCGAATGTGGATGGCTGCCTTTCTAACTTCATAATTTACTGCAGTCTTGACCAAATACCAAATAAAACGAGGTTGACTTAAAAGTGAAAGTCACTTAAAAATCAACCTCCTCGTAGTCCCGACAGGACTCCCTGCCTGCCTGATTTGCGATTCGAATTATTATTACAAATAGAATTATCAGGCAGATCAGGCAGGGAACCTGAATCAAAAGTTTAGTAGTAGTCCCGACAGGAATCGAACCTGTATCAAAAGTTTAGGAAACTTCTATTCTATCCATTGAACTACGGGACCAATTAACGGACGGCAAAAGTAATGGTTTTAGGTAAAACAGTAGCCCTCATCCTATATCTGGTATTATCAGATATTGAAAAAATACAGGGATTAACCTAGTATAACACCGATTAAATTTTCACAGATTACGCTGTATATTCCACGCCATAATCTGTGTTTATTTGTGTTTATCAGTGGCTAATAATTTGTATTCATCTGTATTTTTTCGTGGCCATTCGTGTTATTTCGTGGCAAAAAAACAACCGCAGGTGGCTATCCGATAGAAATTAATGATGCTAAAGAGTAAAAAGGCTTATTTCTTGCAAGACCTTATCTTTGCCCCCCTTAAATGAACTGATAATGAAATTTTATAACCTCCTTATAAAGTACCGCCTTTGGGTAGGTCTTGCGCTTATTGCGCTTGGTGCATATGTTAATTATTCCGCCGGTTTTTGGCCTGCATTCCCCTTATATCTTGTCGGGGTTATTTTAATAGCCGGCCATTTTTTCTTCGGTCCGCTAAGATTGATACAGACCTATATGGAATCCGGCGATATGGAAGGTGCCCAAAAAATATTGGCATCTATCAAATATCCTAATCTGCTATACAAGCCTATCCGTTCTGTGTATTACACCCTGAAAGGAAATATCTCCATGATGAACCAGGATTTTGAAGGTGCTGAAAAAAGCATGAAAAAAGGCCTGGACCTGGGTATGCC
>JANMLJ010000202.1:0-2189 GCA_031372465.1 Chitinophagaceae bacterium
AGAGGGATTGAATGTGTACGGCGCCGTAACCTGGGGACAGCTATTCGTATACCAGGGTTTTAATGAATACTGCGGATGGATGCATACTTCCAGCATTGTGGATGTGGCCGATATGTACAAAGAAAAAATAGTGAAAAAAGACGGCCAGCTTTTTTATGAATATGATAAAAAACTAAAACCGGTTACACAAAAACTGGTAACACTCCGCTATAAAAAAGAGGGGGTGGTGCAAACAAAAATAATTACCACCTACTACACGCATCATGGACCCATCATGGCCAATCGTAACGGACAATGGATTAGTGTACGTGGTTATAACCGTTCATTAAAAAGTTTGATACAGAGTTTTCTTCGTACCAAAACAAAAGGGCTGGAAGATTATAAAAAAAACATGTCCTTATATGCCAACACCTCCAACAATACCGTATTCGCCGACAACAAAGGAAATATTGCTTACTGGCATGGAGATTATGTACCAAGAAGAGATAAAAAAATAAATTGGAGCAATGCTGTAGATGGTACTACTGCTGCTACCGAATGGAAAGGGTTGCACACATTGGATGAAATAGTGCATGTATATAATCCGGCTACCGGATGGATACAAAATTGCAACTCCACTGCTTTCACTGTTTCGGGAAGTAGCAGTCCGAAAAAAGAAAATTTTCCTGCTTACATGGCACCAGATGGAGAAAATTTTCGGGGCATCAATGCCGCAAGGGTGTTAAGTGCAGAAAATAAATTCACCATTGATAAAACAATTGCCGCCGGATACGATAGAAAATTATCTGCTTTTGAAATATTAATTCCGGCATTGGTTAGTTCATTTGAAAAAAATGTTTTGGTTACTGATTCATTGTATACACAATTAGCAGAACCTATTCAGTTATTAAAAAAATGGGATTACTACTCTGCTGAAAATTCAGTAGCAACAACACTGGCCATCGAATGGGCAGAAAAACTTAGCGCCTCTATTCGCAGAATATATATAGATGAAGGCTGGGATGATCAGGTAACATTGGTAAAGAAGTTTGCTGCTTCCGCCACCAAAGCAGAACTGCTTCCTCCATTGCTGGCTGTAATAAAAGAATTGAAAACCAAATTTGGTAAATGGGAAATGCCGTGGGGCGATATCAATCGTTACCAACGCATATCAAGCGACATTAACCAAAAATATCAGGATAATGAACCCAGTTTTCCCGTTGGCTTTGCGTCAGCTTCCTGGGGCCAATTGCCTTCCTACAACAGCCGTACCTATACCGGTACTAATAAAAGATATGGCTATCATGGTAACAGTTTTATTTGTGCTGTGGAATTTGGCAAAAAGATAAAAGCAAAATCATTATTGGCCGGTGGCAATAGTGGTAACCCTTTGTCGTCTCATTTTACAGACCAGTTAGAAATGTACACCAAAGGTCAGTTCAAAGAGGTATTGTTTTATAAAGAAGATGTACTTAAACATGTGGAAAGAACTTATCAGCCCGGACAGTAAAAGTAATACTATTGAGTAGTATCTTCGAACCACTAATCTAAAACCCCTGAAATAAATAAACAAATCGGCTATGGAAGTACATCATCACTCACACACTGCCCGAAAAAAAATTTTACACTATTTCTGGGAATTTTTAATGCTTTTCCTCGCTGTGTTCTGCGGTTTTTTGGCAGAATACCTGCTTGAACACAAAATAGAAAAGGAAAAGGGAAAGCAATTTGCTATCTCCTTCCGGGAAGATTTATGTAAGGATACTGCGATAATCAATGATAACATTCCCTATTTTAAAAGGATTATTGCGGCTGGCGATTCTCTTACGTTTATGATATTGCATAACCAGTTTACATCTAAAGAAGATATAAATAAAATGTACGAATATAACATACCTGCCATGGGTGGCTTTGGTCTTATTCTAACAGACCGTACTTCCACACAGCTTAAAAATGCAGGTGGTATGCGATTAATAACGAAGAAAAAAGTAGTGGAGGGAATCGTTAATTACTGGAGCCGCCTGGAAACTATAAAAGACATGGAAGACGGTTTGAAAACGATGCGTATGCAGGCAAGAGAAAAATCGTATTCAATTTTTAATTCCAAATACTATGGCGACAGTTCAATAAATGGCAAAAGAAATGTAGCAGATGATGCTGCACTTATGACAAAAGATGCAAATCAGCTCATTGAATTTGCCAACAGACTT
>JANMLJ010000677.1:0-1518 GCA_031372465.1 Chitinophagaceae bacterium
AAAACTGGCATTACCCCAGGAAACACCACGAAAACGCATTTTTGTTTTAAACAATAATTTTGATTCTGTATTAAAAGGTGCAGCCACTGCATACACTGCATCATGATAATCGATATTCTTTTTAATGAAACCACTGTCTAAAGGCATACACCAGTAAATAGTGGCGGGTTCATCATCGCGCCAGTCAAAACCACGGGGTGCCAGTTGTACATTATCATTACCACTTGGCGCTGTTTCTGCCGAAGGAAGATCGGCCATTTGTTTTACCGGCTTTCCATTCATGTCTGCAATAAATACATTGGAAGGAAATCCAGCAGCAGGTACGGTATAAGAAAAGGGTTTTTTTAAGGTCCGTACGATCATATATTTTTTATCCGGAGAAATATTGATGGTATTGTAAATAGCGGGTGCACCGATTTTTGTTTCGGTACCGTTTACATTTCTTACTAATTGTGTAGTGGCATAAAATTCATATAGCTGTTCATCATAAGGACTTTTGATCAGGTCCTGGAAAGTAGGGCGGGGTGTTGCTTTTCCATAATTTTCCTGTGTAGTGGGCCCCTTTGGCATCAGTGGTTTTGGTGGCGCAGCAGTGGCAGGTTTAATAATGGTGCGGTAAAGTAAGGTGGCGTCATCATACCATTGATAACCGCCGGTAATAACATTCAATGCTGTCTTGTTTACTTTGGTAGCTTTTTGTGTGGCCACATCAATTACGTATAGATCCACAAGGCTGGTAGTGGTATTTGTGAAAGCAATTTTTTTATCATTGGGACTCCAGGAAATATTGCCGGCAAATAACGGGGTAGGCAATCCCGTTATTTTCAAATCCTTACCGGAAGCAATATTCCGCAGAAAAATATTATTGATAAAATTCTGACGGCTTGGCGCAAAATTGCTGGGGTTGATGCGAAGACCGGCGATCTTCAGTTCAGGCCTGGCCAATTCTTCTACCGAAGGGTAACTGTTGGCTTCGGTAAACAGCATCCATTCACCTTTATCATCCACATTTACACCGGGTGTAGGTTTTGCCAGCAGCATATCGGCAATATCTTTTGGAGGTAATTTATAACCGCCATCATTCTGTGCTTTTACAGTAGTTACAACAAGTAAAAAGAATACAAAAGGCAACAGGGAAAATCGTTTGATTGACATAGTAGAATTTTTAGTGCTTCAAGTTAAGCAAGTAATGGCTTTTTAAAAAACCGCGGGGATAAAAAGATTTTTGGTGGATAAACCGGCAGTTATGCTTCCCGCAACAGTTAGGCTTTCATCACGAAACCTGAAAAACGGTAAATTCTATTGACCAACAGTAATTTTTCAGGCGTTAGTATACCGCACTGTGCTTTTTTAAAGAAAAAAAAGGACCCGCTGATTAAATTATACAACCACTTTTCTATATCAATTGATATTTTATTGCAATACGAATGGCAAATGGTTATTAAATTAAACGGAAAGGGATAGCTTGAAATCAGGATTACTAAATATTTTGTCCGAATGAGTACTTTGGGGTGGTGC
>JANMLJ010000701.1:0-2376 GCA_031372465.1 Chitinophagaceae bacterium
GCTGTAAAAGGAATGGCTGATGTGAGTGCTGAATTATTAGAAAAAAATAACCTGACCGGCGATGATATTGCCTGGCTGGTTCCGCACCAGGCCAATTTGAGAATAATAGATGCTACTGCAAATAGAATGGGATTGCCCAAAGAAAAAGTGATGATCAATATTCAGAAATATGGTAACACCACGGCAGCAACTATTCCGCTTTGTTTATGGGAGTGGGAAAGCCAGTTAAAGAAAGGCGATCTAATAGTGTAGGCGGCTTTTGGTGGTTGGTTAACCTGGGGAGCTACGTTGGTGAAATGGGGGTATTAAAACTGCAGTAGCCAGACCTTATTATACATAACAGATAATGAATGATGCAGAAAGAATTTTCATAACAATTTTATCCTGATACTTGATACTTTTCCAACCCATGTATCATCCCGTGGAATTCGGACAATCCATATATGAGGTCTTGCTGCATCATACACATATGAAAATCCTGATTGCACAGATGGTACCTTAAACCATTGAGATGCGGAATCAAGCTGAAGATATATCTCTACCGGACGAAGCTGGTCCCAGGCAATAAATAAATTAGGTTGACCAGGCGTAACAATATCCAGATCAATTATTGAGGTTCCATATTCATCAGCAAGCCGCCATTTTAAGTTTTTAAATGTGATTGTATTCGGATTCTGCGGATCATTGATCACTAAAACATCCATAGTATCGGCAGATGAACCTGCCGCATTACTCGCTTCTACCCGAAAAGAATAGAGACCGGGAATAATTCCTGTTACAAGTGCTGTACCAGTGTAAATGGTAGAAGGAGTGATAGTGACAACATTGGGTCCGGAAATTTTTGTCCATTTAAAACCAACGGGAAGCATAGAAGTTGAACCAGCACCAATATAGACTGAATCTAATGGCAACGTGATAATGATATCCTCAGATGCATGTACATCCGGAGGTTGCACAATCGAAATATTTACAGTTACCATAACCGTATCTTTTGAAAACAATCCCCGCGCATCAGTTACTTTCAATTCAAACTGGTACGCTCCCTGAACAAGATTTGTTACTTGTGTTTGTGCAGTATTTGAATTTGTAATATTGAATGATGCAGGACCGGAAATTTTCGTCCATGCATAACCGGTAATATTATTATCAGGATCAATGGAACCGTTACCATTTATTGTTACTGTATTCGTTGGTAAAGTAATGGTTTGGTCTGCTCCGGCATTGGCAACAGGTGGCCGGTTGGGTTGTGAGGGATCATTGACAATAACCTGCATAGTATCTTTTGATGATAGTCCGCTATTATCTGATATTTTCAATTCAAACTGGTAAGTTCCTATTACAAGATTTTTGACAACTGTTATCGCAGACGCCGCATTATTAATATTTAAAGTTGCGGGACCTGAAATTTTTGTCCATAGATAACTACTTATCGTTCCATCCGGGTCGCTGGAGGAACTGCCATTCAATATTACGCTATCAATAGGTAGCTGTATAGTTTGATCCGGCCCAGCTTTAGCAATAGGAGATCTGTTAGGAGTGCCTGTTAGATTGGCACCGCAATTTTCACAGGAGATTTCTTTCTGGCAGGAGAGAAATGCAATTGCTCCTGTCAATAAAAAAAAAAGCTATGTATCTAACGAATATTTTCATGTCTGATTTTTTATTTCTCTTAAGAAAAATAAATTACAACCCTTTAGTGGATGGGGTTAAAACTCGAGTTTCCAGACCTGGTTAGATAAAACACCATTTACTTCTCCACCGGCAACATATATGGTATTGTTTACAGAAATAATAGCACCTCCTGCACTCTGAGCCAATACCCCGATTGACCATGTATTGGTTGTGATATCATATATATCGAATTTATTTTGTTCAACCCCCCATCCGGTAAAAAATACAATTTTGTTATTCTTTGCAACGGCGCTAAAAAAAGCATTTGGTTGAAATAAACATTCCAAAGTGGATGCCTGGGTATTCATATCTTTGATTTCTACCTGGTTAATTTTTTCAGGAAGATTTTCATAAACCTCCCCTCCTGCCCAGTATATTTTATTATTTACTGCAATCCCTGCCAATCCTCCCCTGGCCCTGCCTAAAGCAGAAGTAGACCAGGTATTGGTACCGGCATCGTAAATATCTATTTTCGACGTAGGGTTATAATCAAAAATGTTCCAGTTTCCCGTTCCCCCGGCAAAATATATCCTGTTGCCGACTGTTGTGACGGCCATGCCAACACGCATTTTTTCACTTAATACTGCAACCGTCCATGTATTTGCAGAGACATCATATATATCAACCTGGTCTGAGAATACCGAGCCGCCGGACCAATGACCATCTTCCGCATGCACACCACCTGCAAATACAACTTTATTGCCG
>JANMLJ010000706.1:0-6356 GCA_031372465.1 Chitinophagaceae bacterium
TTGCCTTGAATTTTTCGTTGGTTACTTTTTTTGTTTCAAGACAAAAAAAGTGACAAATCTACAATTGAAACAAGCAATTGAGAGCCCCATGAAAAGTTATCTACTTGTTTTTAATTTTTAAACTCTTGGCAATTGGTATAAAATAATCGCAGCTCACTTTTTGTAAATGCAAAAGCCGCCTCATTTAAGAGACGGCTTTTTTTGTGTGTTGCCCTGATGTAAGAAAGGTTAAACTAGAGCTTAATAAATATTGCGCTTGCTAATTGATTAGGTGATTGAATGATGAATGTATAAATGCCAGCCATCAATGTTGTCAGATCAATACCCCAGGTATTTGGTCCCGTTACTACATTTCGGGTATACGTTCTTACCACCAGACCAAAGTTATTGAGTATCTTAATATTCACTGTTTCTGTATGCGTTGATAAAAAAGCAACATGAAGTTCATTAACCACAGGATTAGGTGTCAATACTAACGAAGGTTGATTATTTCCTGAAACATTTATTGTTTTACAAATAGTTGTTTCACATCCTAGTCTTGTTTTAATATTCAGACAAACCCTGTATTCGCCACCCTGGGTAAACGTATGACTTACTTCACGTCCAAGGGCACTGGTACCATCTCCAAAAGACCAGCGATAAGATAATACTTCGTCTGCTGGATTATTAATACTGAAACCTTTAAACTTATAAGTTCTCGGGCCAGTTAGCGAATCTGTCATATATCCACCACATACATTGCTGATAGCCCGTATCACCACTTCACGGCAATTTTCAGCTATGCATCCTCCCTGGAACAGAATTTTAACACAAACCCTGTATACACCCGGACCGGGATAAGTATGACGGATATCTAAATTTGGTACAGGTTGCAACGGGTCTATCATAATACAAGTATCAGTTCCATCACCAAACATCCAGCAAATACGTTCAGGCCTTCTTGTTGGCTCTGTATGTGGTACCGCCATAAAGCCACGGACTAAACTGGTAATTGATGGAGTGATTTCGAAAAGATTTACTGTACAGTTTGCCTGAACCGGAGGTACCGTAATTTGTTTGCATTTTCTTGCTTCACAACCACCTTCATACACAATAGTAACACATACTTCATATTGTCCGGGTTGATTATAATGATGTGCTACAGTATACTGACCAGTATAATTGGATGGATAGGTAATACAGGTATCTCTGCCATCACCAAATTTCCAGCATATTCTAACCGGTTTTTTGTTGTTATTATGAGAGGGTAATGCTTTGAAATAAGTAGTTAATGGTGTAGTGCCCGCCGTTATAGGTAAGCTTTCAAAGTCTGCCCGACAACTATCAGGAACTATAATTTCAATAGTCCTGCATTTTCTTGCTTCACATCCGCCGAAGTATAATATACTTACACATACTTCGTAGTTTCCGGAATGATTATATAGATGACTGGTAACATATTGACCGGTGAAGGCTTCTGTATAATTGATACAAGTATCACGTCCATCTCCAAATGTCCAGCAAATCTTTGAAGGTTTCTTATTGTTATTATGACCTGGTAATGCTTTGAAATAAGAGAGTAAAGAATTATTCGGAGCAAGAACAGGGATTCTTTCAAAATCTGCACGGCAGGTGTCTGGAGTCAGTACTCTTACTACTTCGCATTTTCTTGCTTCACAACCACCATAGTATTGTATAGTTACACATACTTCATATGCACCCGGCTGACTGTACGTATGAGGAACAGTATATAATCCACTGAAAAGATTCAGGTAGGTGATACAGGTATCTGTGCCATCACCAAATTTCCAGCAGATGCGTGTTGGCTTTTTATTATTGTTATGCCATGGCAAAGCTTTGAATACAGTCGTAAGCGGATTGGCACCGGTATTGACCGGCAACTTTTCAAAATTTGCCCGGCAACTATCAGGCCTTCCTATTACAACCGACTCACATTTCCTTGCTTCGCAACCACCCTGGTAAAGAATGTTTACACATACCTGGTATACACCGGCAGTGGTATAGAGATGATTAACAAGATAAGGATCGGTGTTGGTAGTACTATATTGGATACAAGTGTCTCTGCCATCACCAAATGTCCAGCAAATTCTCACTGGTTTTTTATTATTATTATGCGAAGGCAATGCTTTGAAAATAGCATATAGTGGATTGGCTGTTGCTGATATATCTAACCGTTGAAAATTTGCACTACATAAATCGGGTACACTTAACTGAATGGTACGGCAGTTTTGGGATTCGCAGCCTCCTTCATACAGAATTTTTACACAAACAGTATAATTGCCGGGCTGTGTATAGACATGATTAACTCCATAAGTTCCTGTATAGCTTGCGAGGTATTGAATACAGGTGTCTCTGCCATCTCCAAATGTCCAGCAAATTCTTACTGGTTTTTTATTATGGTTATGCGAAGGCAATGCTTTATAATATACACTCAAAGGGTTATTTATGCCAGCCACTTCAACTCTTTCAAAATTTGCACCACAGATATCTTGTTGTCCGGTTACTTCTATTGTCCGGCAATTTTGTGCTTCACAACCACCATCGTATAGAATGCGTACACATACATTATAGTTGCCAGGTTGAGCATACGAATGAAATACAGCATATGGCCCGGTAAAATTGCCGGCATATTGTATACATGTGTCTCTGCCATCACCAAAGGTCCAGCAGATCATTACTGGTTTTTTATTCTGGTTGTGCCACGGTTGTGCGATAAAATATCGCCCTTGTGTGGTAGGAGTAGTAGTCGGAGTTTCAAAACCAGCGCGGCAAACGGTTTCGATCGTTACTGTTTTACAGATCTGGGCTGTAAGAACAGAATCATTTAAATTAGGCTGATACCTGAAAATCTTCAGACAAACAGTATAACTGCCTGCTGATTGATAATGGTGTTGGGTGCCCACCAACGGCGGTGTCATTACACCATTACCATCACCAAAACTCCAGAAAGCACGACGATAACCATCTGACGTGCTGAGTGTTGAGGTATTGGTAAATACTACATCATTGTTAGGGGCATTAACAACAAAAGTAAAATTTGCAACGTCGGCCGTACCGGTTTGGGCGATAGCGTTGCTTCCAACCAGACTTAAAATAAGTGCGGCAAGTAAAAAATAAAGTTTTCTCATACGTGATTTTAATTTTTTAATGATTAAATGTTCTTTACACAGGGTTTGGATACACGGCTGGTAGTAAAGACCGGGTTTAATCTGGCAGGTTTAAAAAAAAGATAAATGTTTTTTTACTCAGGAATTTTACGTCGTAAATCTTTGATGGCTGATAATGAATTGAATCAATTCTTCCAGAGAGACATCAATTCTTGATATTGCGTCGGCAATATCTTCCCGGCTTACCTGGGCGGCAAAGGAGGGAGTTTTTAATCGTTTCAGTATGCTTTTAACTTCAAGTCCATCATAAAGGGTGGGGCGAATAAGGGCTGCAGCATGAATAAAACCTGATAATTCATCCATGGCATAGATCATCTTATCCATGTTGTTTTCAGGCTCAACGCCAAAAACGGATGGCCCGTGGGAGGCTATGCAGTGAATTACATCAGGATCTATATTTCTACTTTCCAGTTCTTCAATGATAATGCGGCAATGGCTATCGGGGTATTTTTCCCAATCAGCATCGTGTAGTAAGCCGGCCAGCTCCCATTTTAAGGCAGTTTGATCATCAGCACCTTCTTTTTCAATTGCCCAGGCTTTCATATTCGCTGCTACCTGCTTCATATGCAGACGTAGCTTTTCATTGGGCACCCAATCATTTAATAAAGCATGCGCTTCCTCTATGGACATTAGGTTACCGGTGTTTTTTTTATCGCCAAAAATGTAACGTCCAAGATGATGAGTTGTCATACCGGTAAATTATATATTAAATATAAGAGGGAATTTTGAAATAAATCTGATAGGGTGTATTTAAAATAATGCTGTATTTTTTCACCGCAGAGAACAGGAGGTTGCAGCGTTTACGCGAAGTATCGCTGCGGTAATACAAAATCTCCGTGCATAAAAATTGGTGTCGTTTGGGATTGCTAAGTGAGATCCGATATCGGATTTTAAATGCAACCAGCTCTTTTATATTTTACGATAACATTACTAAGCTACTGCATAAATTTGCACAACAGGCATTTATGGAACAACAAAAATACAGGGGAAAAATTTCGTTCATTAATTACGAAAAGCAGTTTGCTACTATTGAGTATGAACATAACAATAAGCTGAAATCTGTCAATTGTAAAACAGATACAGCCGGTAGTGGAAAAAAACCACATCAGTATAAACTGGGTGATGGAGTGAGTTTTGAGCTTAAACTATCCAACAGAGGGGATAAGATGACAGCTTATAACGTAAAATTTCACCATAATACTGCCATCGACCTGCTGATTCAAAAAGCTGGTCTTGAAAACCGGTTTTCCGGCTACCTGAAAATAGTAGAAGACAAGTATTATGTAAAAGAATGGAACAGTTATATTTCTTTTCCCATTCAGCTATCGCCCTGGGAAAAACCACCGGTGGAAACAGCAGCCAATGAACCCATCACTTTTAAGTTATTGAACCTGGATAAACCGAATAGTATTATAGCTGAACTTTTTTCGCACAATTATATTCCTGAATATAAAAAGGCATTACAGCATTTCAACAACCAGATCGTTATTGATGCAATAGTGTCTAAAATTTCTCCTCATGCTGTTTATTTGAATTTGTTTGGTGAAAAAATCAGGACCAAACTTCTGCCAGCGGCAATAGAACATGAGAATATAAAAGAAGGAGATATAATACAGGTATTGATTACCCATTTTACGGAAACCCGTATTGTTGTAAAACAGGTTGGTAATTAATACGCAATAACCAGTTCATCCGCCTTTGAAAAATGGTTGTTTACCGAAATAAAGTGACATAGTGGTGAAGGGGGTTGTAAATTGGAGACTCCAAAAAGTAGAAGTATGTCATTAAAAATAACCGGTAAATTGCCTTCGGGAAAATATTTACAACGTTTAAAACAATCTCCTAATTATAAAGACGGGGCTTTTCAGAATTTTTCTCCTACACCCATGAAACCGGAAGATGTTTCCTTTTGGAAGATGGGGAAAGAATTTTTTAAAAAACATCCTGATACAACACCTGCCGGTAAATTACCTTTTGTAAAAACTGATTTAAAAAAACTGTATTCAGCTGAACCATGGCTTGTATGGTTTGGTCATTCTTCCTATTTATTACAAATAGAAAGTAAAAATCTTTTGATTGACCCGGTATTCAGTGGTAATGCGGCTCCGTTATCATTTATGGTAAAAGCTTTTCCGGGCAGTAATGAATACAAGATAGAAGATATGCCTGCTATTGATTACCTGATTCTCACGCATGATCATTACGATCATCTTGATTTTAGAACAATTCGTAAATTAAAAGGCAAAGTGAGTAAAATATTTTGTTCACTTGGTGTAGGTGCACATTTAATGCATTGGGGAGTGGAGGAGAATATCATCACTGAAATGGACTGGTGGCAATCGGAACAGTTAGACAAAAAAATAAAATTGACGGCAGCACCTGCGCGTCATTTTTCCGGAAGGGGAATAAAAAGAGGACAATCCCTGTGGTCATCCTTTATACTTAAAACTGCTACACATAACTTATACCTTGGTGGTGATTCAGGTTACGATTCTCATTTTAAAGATATTGGTAAACAATATGGACCTTTCGATCTGGCAATTCTTGAATCGGGCCAGTACAATGCGATGTGGCCACTGATACATATGCTGCCCGAAGAAACGGTGCAAGCTGCCGTGGATTTAAAAGCAAAAGCTATGATGCCTGTTCACTGGGGTAAATTCAAACTCGGTATGCACCCATGGGATGAGCCGGTAAAGAGAGTGCTCATTAAGGCAGAGGAATTAAATAAGGAACAGGGCACAGGAAAAAAGATACAAGTTGCAACCCCAAAGATCGGCGAGCCATTATTGATCAATGGAAATTATAATACTAATAATTGGTGGGAATTTTAGGTATGAAGTTTGTACTCTTTCATCAGGGAATCAGCAGGAATGCGGAGCAACTTGCTGAATTTTCGGATCATGGTTAGAGAAAGAGCCTGTTTATAGTTAAGTACTTTACTTACTGTTCCTTTATCGCCATACTCTTTTGCCAAATCAGTTGCTGTATAGCCGAAGTCTTCCATACGGATTTTTATCATTTCTATGGGATCTACTTCGGGAACACTCCATTGCTTTTGCTCGTATTGATTAACCAAAAGAACCAGTAACATTTTTTCTTTATGTTCTTCTGTACCTTTTTTAGCATCTCTTATTTCTTCAAATCTGCTAACCGCCTTTTTGTAGTCTGCATCATTTTCGAGAACGA
>JANMLJ010000712.1:0-5659 GCA_031372465.1 Chitinophagaceae bacterium
GAGCATCACAACCAGAAAATTAATTCAAAACAAGACAATTAAAATATATTAAAAAGAAATCAAACAAAAAACTTATTATACAATTCATCAAGTCAGCACAAGCCAGTATGTTAATCAAAACTTCTAGCACAATAAATATCAGCAAACCCATCAGGAAGTCAAAGAAAGCAACAAGTACCGAAGAGCAGGGGATGACTAATCTGGGGAAATATATTTTACTGATAATATTTCCATTTTTTATCATGCTTTCGCCGGCATGTGAAACAGAGGCGCTGAAAAGATTCCAAAGGATTAAACCTGCTAAAACAAAAATGGGATATTGAACAGGGGTGGTGTCAATTTTCCAGGTCTTAGAAAAAAGAAAGGTAAAAATCAACATCATGCCCAGCGGTTGTAATAAAGCCCATACTATACCAAGCGAAGTTTGCTTGTATTTTACTTTAATATCCCGCCAGGTGAAAAAATAAAACAACTCCCGGTATTGAATAAGCTCATTTAGTCCAAGCGACACTTTCCCGGGAGGGCTAATCTTACGCTGAATCATTCAATAAAGTTACTATTTTTAGCATAGTTTCATCACATAGATTATGCGCCTAAAAACCAGCAGTTGAATTTTACATTATGTATTCACCGTCTTCTGAAACAGCTATAAAAAAGTACATTCCCGAACTGGATGGTATCAGGTGTATGGCTATTGCATTGGTACTTTTCGGGCATTGGATTGTTTATGGCCAGCTAAAACAGGCTAATTTGATTATTGGATCTGCAGGTGTCAACCTTTTTTTTGTTTTAAGTGGTTTTTTGATAACCCGTATTATCATCGTTCAACGGGTGGTTTATCAGAGCAGGGGTATATCCGTTTTCACTAATTTCTATATCAGGAGATCTTTGCGGATTTTTCCTTTATATTATTTAACTGTTGTAACAGGATTATTACTGGCAATACCTGATGCACGATTATATGCAGGGAGGTTGCTTACTTTCACGTTGAATTTTCCTGAAACCGGTTATCAATTACCCAACGCAGGAAGATTTTCTCATTTCTGGTCATTGTCGGCTGAAGAACAGTTTTATATCTTTTTCCCTTTACTGCTTATTCTTATTCCTTCACGGTATTATATAAAATTATTTATTACCCTACTTATAGTTGGTGTTGGCAGCCGGGTCGTTTTTTATTGCTTACCTATCCGATCAGATTATCAGGAGTGGTTAAGTTATGTGCTTACTATTTGTTGTCTTGATTGCTTTGCCATGGGGGCAATATTAGCACACTTGTACTGTTTCAATAGGGCAAAGCTTGAAAAATTGATCAGCATTTTTTGGCCTAAAATATTAATAGTTGCTCTTTTTATCACAACGATTGTCTTGAAAATGATGGATAGGGAAGATGCGTTTGGAAATATTTTTTTCCGACTGAGTTTTTCTGCTATTTGTTTTTATTTACTGGCTTTTGTTCTTACAAAGAGATTGCCTGAAATGATGATGCGTTTTCTGAGAAATAAAATGGTCGTTTATATCGGAAAGATCAGTTTTGGTATTTATGTAATCCACAATTTTGTTCCCTGGGCGCTGGCTAAAATGGGTCTGATAAAACCATTCAACTTCTCCATACTTTTTTATGCCATTGTTTATCTGTTAATAACTATTTTGTTTGCATCTATTTCCTGGAAATATTTTGAAAAGCCGCTAAATAATCTGAAACATAAATTTCCCTATAAAGAGGGATAGAAATTTTTTACGAAAAATCAGTTGTCATAATTTATCCCGTTTTTCTTATTTTCTTTGGCTTTATTCTTATCCGTTTTTTCCTGTAGTTTTTTTTCATCGGGTTTTCCTTTCGAGTCAAGTAAAAGGTCGCCGATAGGAGCCTGTCCGTCTTGCAATTTGAAAGTAAATACTTTATCTATATGCATCCATTTGCCATTCTCCCATTTAAAGCCCTCCTGGTCGCCATCCGGTACATAGGTCCAGGGAAGATCTGGGTTGGCATTATTATCATCTGATACCAGGTGGTCAACCAGTATCATTCTCTCTTCTTCGATATAGTTTACCAATACCCGGGCACCTTTTTTAAACTCGATATTAAAGCGGTATTGTGTTTTTTTGGGGATGGTATCTTTTTCGTAACTAAAGAAGGGTCCACCAAAAACAGGTTCATTTTTTTCATTGAAAGTTAATACCTCGATCCATTTCATACTGCTCATGGCATTATTATTATCAAAGCCAAAAAGGGTATAGAAATTTTTTCCTTTATACTGCGTTTTGATGATATTATAATACATAGCTCCGATCCAGTTACTTCTGTTTCGGACTGAATCAAGGGGATTGTCGGTAAATTCAGAAAAATCCCTGAGCGGTAATAATTTTAATGATCCGTCGGCTGTTCGCAATTGAATGGCACCGCGTTGTCGTACATAATAATCATCGTATGCAATGACCCAGGTGAAAATACGGAAGGAGGTATCCGGCGCATATAATTTTGATATACCTGCTAAGGAATCAAATGGATAATAAAAGGAATTTTTTATTTGTAATGCCCTGACTAATGTTTTGGTAAATGCACTGTCTGCTATCATACGGTCTTCTGTTAGTGTATCGGTATTCAGGTAAAATGAATACTCTTTCAGGGTATCTTCTTTAGCCCTGAGTTTTTTCAAATCCGCGTTGGTGATTTTCTGTGAAACCGCCACAACAGAAATGGACAGCAGTAAGAACAATGATAAGGAGAATTTAAAAAGTATTTCTTTCACAAGGATTATTTTGAATTTACCCGGCAAAGTTACCGCTTTATTCAGATGTTTGTCCGGGAACTCCGGTTGCATCTTTTATTGGGATAATAGATTGGTTTTATTATTTCAAACAGGTTTACCGGGTTGGAACGGTAAAATTGTGGTAATATTTTGTGAAGATCTATAAAGCTTTGACAAAATCAGGCAGACTATTGAACCGAAGGTCAATATCGGGGTGGGGGAAGGCTGTATCCGGGTGTGTAGTAGCAACAAAAACAGAATACATGCCTGCGTTTCTCCCAAATAACATATCACTGGGTTTATTGCCTATCATAATGGATTTGGAAAAATCAATCGCCGGATTATCTGTTTTAGCCTGGAGGGCCATTCCAGGGTTAGGTTTTCGGTTTGGGTGGTTATTGTCGGTGCTTGTACAGTAATATATTTTATCGATCCTGCCACCGTTATTTTCAATTTGCGTTTGCATAAATTGATGGATATGGATTAATTCAACTTCACTCATCAAACCTTTACCAACACCCCGCTGATTAGTAACGATAATAATATTCCCAAATTTGCTGTTGAGTTGATGAAAGGTTTCTAAGACGCCATCAAAGAATTTGAACTCCTGCGAGTTGAGGATATAGTCATCTTTTTTTTCATGGTTTATTACACCGTCGCGGTCAATAAAAATAGTCCAGCTTTTATCAATGGAAGTTAAATCAGGGATTGGCTTTTGCGACATGATGGTTACTTGAAATAATTTTCTTCTACTAACTTGCAGATGATATGTCCTACCATTATATGACTTTCCTGAATACGGGGTGTATCCGCTGAGGGGATATTAATAAGGTAATCGCTTATTGATTTCATTAATCCACCCGTGATACCGGTAAAAGCAATAGTAATAACATTTTTTTCTTTCGCTGCTTCAAATGCTTTGATGATATTGGCAGAATTGCCGGAAGTAGAAAGGCCGATCAGTACATCACCGGCTTGCCCGATCCCTTCCATCATTCTTGCATACACTGCATCAAATCCATAATCATTGGCCACTGATGTCAGGTAAGAGGTGTTGCAATGCAATGCTTCAGCAGGTAATGCTTTTCTATCTTTATAGAAACGGCCGGAAAATTCGGCAGCAATATGTTGTGCATCAGCGGCACTGCCACCGTTACCGCAGAGGTAAAGTTTTTTACCATTTTTAAATGAAGTGTTTATTACTTCCACCACTTTTTCAATGGTTGCCAGTAGCTCATCATTTTGCAATAGTTGCTGTTTTGTATCAATCGATGCCTGGATTATTTCCTGTATTTTCTTTACCATGCTGATTTTCTATTATACTGGTATTACCAGATGGATAATACTTTTGATAAGGAGGCTTTAATTTTTTCTGCTGTTGGTGGCGAAATATTCCCTATTCTTTTAACAAATCTTTCCTTGCTTAGACTTCGAACCTGAAAACAATCTGCAGGGGATGTTTTCGTTAATCCGGTTTCTTCATCCGGTAGAATTCTTACCATCCATGAAGCAATACTGTATGACTCTTTCCAATCTGTTATCGGAACAATTATTTTTAATGGTAGTTTACCAAGAGCATCATCACTTACTATAACCGCTGGTCTTGTTTTTTTTATTTCTGCTCCAACAGTTGGATCAAGATTAATAAGCCAGATTTCATTTTGTCTCATAGAAATCTTCAATATCAAGTGTGGAAAAAACAGTTAATTCAGCATTTGTCTTATATTCATTTTCAAGGGAGTCAGCAGCTAGTGTCAGCTCATTTTCATTTGTTTGTTTAATAATATCTTTAATAGCCCTTTCCAGAAGAGAGAGTTTTTCATGCAGCGGCATCTTATCAATTTCTTTTAATAACTCTGCTTTACTCATAAAGTAAAGGTAATTAAATATTTTTAGCAAGCTGTTCTATTGCTGAAACGAGCTTTTTCCAGCTATATTTTTCTTTCTCCCTGCGAAGGTGCGGAATAAAGTAATTCTCTCCTAATTGGTAAAATTGGAGGATACTATTGGCTATTGCTAAAGGATCTGGAGCTGTTACCAATCCTGCTTTTCCATCTGGTACCAATGCAGGTAATCCGCCAACATTGGTAACGATCATGGGTTTTTCAAAATGATAGGCGAGGGGAGTGACGCCGCTTTGTGTAGCATTACGGTAAGGTTGTACCACTGCATCCGAAGCGCAGAGATAATATTTTACATCGCTATCTGGAATAAAATTTGTTTTAAGGATTAACCGGTCTCTTATTCCCAATTGGTCTATCTGTTCCTGGTATTTTTTTTCATCTTCATAAAATTCTCCGGCTACCAATAATTTAATACCAGCTTTTTTTATCCGTTCATCGGCCATCGCTTCAAACAATAGATCAAGTCCTTTATACTTCCGGATAAAGCCAAAGAAAAGAATTATTGAATCCTTTTGTTCCAGGCCTATTTTTTCCCTGGCTTCCACTTTTGAAATAATGGTTCCAAAATTATCATACAAGGGATGAGGTACTAAATTGACCGGTTTCGTTTTTTGAAATAACCTCAGATCACCCAACACTTTTTCACTCATCGTGATAAAGGCATCACAGCTTTTGAGAAAATACCGGGTGAATGGTTTGTCGCCCAATCTTTTTTCATGTGGTATCACATTATCGGCAATGCAAATGATTTTTGTATGTTTATTCTTTCTTACTCTTCTTAAAATAGTTCCCAATGCAGGGCCCATCAATGGCAACCAGAACCGGACGATGATAATATCTGGTTTTTCTTTTTTCAGGCGGTTGCCTATTTTAATCCAGTTAAAGGGATTAATAGAATTGATGACTGATATAATGTTAATTCCTTCAGGTGCGGGTTCAGTACTATACTGAGATTTTCCCGGAAAAAGAAAAGATGGATATTGTAATGAAAATGAATAGATCCGG
>JANMLJ010000009.1:0-3993 GCA_031372465.1 Chitinophagaceae bacterium
TATACCGCCAATAATACCATTTCTTCCCGTGGTGTAATTGTTACAGAAGATAAAACAAAAGAAGCAACCATTCCGCCCAATCTTTTTGCCGTAATGGTAGGTGTAAGCGATTATAAAGGAGATGAACTGGATCTGAAATATGCAGCCAAAGACGCAACGGATATTTCTGCTGCAATTTCTGCAGCGGCAAAAAAATTACTGAATACAGACGAGAAGGAACATGTATTTATATATAACCTCACTACTGCCAAAGATCATTACCAGTTGCCTGAGAAAAACAGTATTAAAAAAATACTGGAAGAAATTGGCAGGAAAGCAACGGCTAATGATATTTTATTTATCTTTTTTGCCGGGCATGGTGTAATGGCCGGAGAGGCTGATAAAAAACAATTCTATTTTTTAACAGCTGATGCTTCAACCTTATCAACAACCAATGCGGTAAAAGATGTTGGTATCAGTACGGCTGAACTGGTAGAGTGGATGAAGCCACAAAACATCAAAGCACAAAAACGTATTTTAATATTTGATGCCTGTAACAGCGGGCAGGCGATCAATGATATTGCCGGTAAAGAACTGGTCGTCCGAAATGATGATAAAGCACAACAGATAAAAGCCATTGATAAATTAAATGAGCAGTCAGGTTTATTCATTCTCTCTGCTTCAGCAAGTAACCAGAGTGCCTATGAAATGGGTCGTTACGCACAGGGTTTGCTAACGTATTCTTTATTAAAAGCTATAAAACAACAGCCGGATATTTTAAGCCAGGGCAAATACCTGGATGTAAGCAAATGGTTTAATGCAGTAAAAGAAGCAGTGGCTGACCTGGCAAAAGAAAGTGGTGCCAGGCAGGAGCCCCAGATTGTAAGTAATACAAATTTTAATATCGGATTAGTGGATGAGGAAGTAATGGCAAAGATCATTTTACCTCAGGAAAAGCCCTTATTTACTGCCAGCAATTTTCAAAACAGTGATGAAGCGGCAGACGGGGATAATCTTGATTTAAGCAAGTTGATCAACCTGCAGCTTAATGAGATTTCTTCAAGGGGGATAGATAATAAAATTATGTATGTAACAGCTACCAATTCCCCCGATGCTTTTACACTTGGCGGAAGATATGATGTAAGAGGAAATGAAGTTGTCGTTAGGATCAGTATAAAAAAGAATAATGAAATAAAACACCGGTTCGAAGAGAAGGGAACAAAAGATATGTTGAAAGAACTGGCTATTTCATTGGTAACAAAGGCAGCTGATTGGGCTTTGGCTAATAAGTAATATCATTTATATTGTCCAGTCTACAATTTCATTCACCCATTCAGGCCGGCAGGGCGTTGTAATCCTGATATAATTATCTGTATAACCTTCGATCATTCCGTTTTTATCCTCGCCTTCAAATAAAACTTTACGGGTTTGCCCGGTATGTTGTTGGGTAAAGTATTGTGCTTTCATATAAGAAAGGTTGCGGAGTGTTTTATTTCTTTCGTTGCGGATATTTTTTGGAACAACCGGTTTCAACGACAAGGCATGCGTATTATCTCTTTCAGAATAAGTAAATACATGCAGGTAAGCAATATCGAGTGCATGAAGAAAATCAAATGTTTCTTTAAAATCCCCGTTTGTTTCTCCGGGAAAACCAACGATCACATCCACACCAATGGCAGCATGCGGCATTAACGTTTTGATCAGTGCAACTCTTTCTGCATACAATTCTTTTTTATAACGCCGACGCATAAGTCCAAGAATCTTATTACTCCCGCTTTGTAAGGGAATATGAAAATGCGGCATAAACTTATCACTGTTCGCCACAAATTCAATTATTTCATTAGTCAGCAAATTCGGTTCTATAGATGAAATGCGAAAACGTTGAATGCCATTTACTTTATCAAGTTCTTTTACGAGGCAATAAAAATCTTCTTGCTTTGAAGTTTCTAAAGCCCCCCTTGCGGGGGTTGGGGGGCTGAAATCTCCCAAATTCACTCCCGTTAATACAATTTCTTTTACGCCATGTTCAACCAAATGTTCAGCATTCCTCACCACATTTTCAATACTATCACTTCTGCTTTTTCCTCTTGCCATGGGAATAGTACAGAAAGAACAATTATAATCACAACCATCCTGCACTTTTAAAAAAGTTCTTGTTCGGTCGTTCATCGACCAGGAAGAATGAAAATCAGCCACTTCTTCAATATCACAACTGCAGATTTTTGCGGAGTCTCCTTTTGCCAGTTCACGTAAATGACGGGCTATGTTAAATTTTTCTGCTGCACCTAAAACAAGATCTACTCCGGGAATTGTTGAAATTTCTTTGGGCTTTAATTGTGCATAACAACCCGTTATTACCACAAAACTTTCCGGTGCTTTTCGTTGTATCCGGCGAACCAATTGACGGCATTCTTTATCTGCATTGTTAGTTACAGAACAAGTATTGATCACATATACATCGGCCAGGTCATCAAAGCTTTTTTTCTCAAAACCTTCCATTTCCAACAGACGGGAAAGGGAAGAAGTTTCGGAGAAATTGAGCTTACAACCAAGGGTGTGAAAGGCTACTGTTCTGGATTCTGCCATACAATTACGCCTAATTTGCTGCTGACGAAGTAACGCTGATTAGTGGCTTCGTTGTACAAATAGGGCCGCAAAGATATGATTTAGCACACTGATGAAGCAGATTGAAAGATTAGCGTGGTTACACACTTAAATCTTTGTGTCTCCGGCCTTTGTGCCACTGTGTTTCAAACCTCATTTTTGCATAGCAAAAAGATCAGTATTCGTTCGTTCAAACCTTATCATCTCCCACAAAACTGGGGCAGGCTGGTCTCTGTATTTAATCCCTCATTATCATCAATTTGCTTTTAATTTGTACTAAATTATTTTTCCTTGAATAAGAAATGGGCCCCCTATATCCTGATGCTGCTGATGCTGATTGCCATTGTTGTTATCCGGCAATGCAAAAGCAGCAATAAGCCTTTGCCAAAACCCACTGTCACTAATAACGATAAACCAAAAGACCCGGCTTCTAATCCTACCAGCCGGGACAAAGGTTTTGACCGCCGCACCTCTTACCTCGAATACAGCAACCATGCAAAATGCCGGATGCAATGCAGAAAAATTTCACAGGCCGAAGTAGAAGAAATTATGCGGGATGGAAAAATAAATTATACTAAAAGTGATTTACAAAATGCCCGGTGCCCCCGTTACGCAGTGGAAGGTGTAACCAACGATAACCAACGGGTACGCATAGTGTACGCACAATGTAATGAATCAACCACGGTGGTAACCGTGATCGATTTAGAAACTGATTTCGAATGCCATTGCCCCGGTGATGATGATAAATATAAAAACCGGAATTGATGAAGTCGTTGCTGAAGCCCCTGCAATGGATTTATTGCATCTATGCCTTTATCACGTTTGTAGGTATTATGTTACTTATTTTCCCATTTGCAGTGATTGCCGGATTTTTTGGAAAAATAAGGGGTGGCAATATGATGATCCGATTGTGTATGGTATGGGCAGATACCTGGTTTTTTTTAATTTTTATCTGGCATAAGAAAATATTCGAAGAGCCACATGATAAAAAGAAAGCTTACATCTTCGTCAGCAATCATATTTCCTACCTCGATGCGCCTATATTATTAAAAGCTTATCGACAGGCATTTCGCCCCCTGGGCAGAATAGAATTGAGTAAAATGCCGGTCTTTGGATTTATCTACCGAAATGCAATTGTAACAGTTGATAGAACGAATGTATCCAGCAGGGCTACTAGTATACGAATTTTAAAATCATTGATCAGTAAAGGAATTTCAGTACTGGTTTTTCCGGAAGGAACGTTTAATATGACAAGACAACCATTAAAAGAATTTTATGACGGAGCATTTCGTGTTGCTATCGAAACACAAACTCCCATTAAGCCGGTTTTATTTCTGGATGCATACCGGAGAATGCCATATGATAATTTATTTTCAATAAACCCCGGCCGCAGCCGTATTGTTTACCTGG
>JANMLJ010000053.1:0-8627 GCA_031372465.1 Chitinophagaceae bacterium
CTGAAAGCTAATAAAGGTGAATTTCTCTGGTTTGGCCAACCTGGTGGTTCGGCTGATCAACGGAAAAAAATTGGTTCGTTGTTAGAAACTCCCAACTTCTACAGTTATTTATCAGGCACAGATAATTTGAAGATCACCCAGGCTATCAGTGGCCGCGGAACAAAAAATGATATTGATGAAGTTTTAAAGAAAGTAAACCTGTACGACCGTCGCTGGAGCTCATTCAAATCATTTAGTCTTGGTATGAAGCAACGCCTGGCTATTGCTGCTGCTTTATTAGGCAGTCCGAAAGTATTAGTACTGGATGAACCAACCAATGGTCTTGACCCTGTTGGTATCTCCGATATCAGAAAACTGATTGTTGAATTAAAAGACCAGGGCCATACGATTATCATGGCCAGTCACCTGCTGGATGAAGTGGAAAAAGTTTGTACGCATGCGGCCATATTAAAAACCGGCAACCTCGTTACTACCGGTGATGTGGCAGAAATAATGATGGATGAAGATGTAGTAGAACTTAGTGCTGCTGACATCAGTGGATTATCAGCTGTTCTAAAACATTTTGGAAAAGAAGTGCTGATAGATAACAAAACAAATACGGTGCAGATCATTTTTCCAAAGGGTACTGCAAATATGGAGGAGATAAACAATTATTGTTTTAATAACGGCATAGTGCTGACACAATTAGTGTTAAGAAAGAAAAGATTGGAAGCAAGGTTCTTCGAACTGACAAATAACTAATGAATACCACAATCACTATAAATTAAAAGTTATCACCCTCTGTTTTGTTGTATAAATTGAAACATTAACATAGAGTGATTTAAAAAATAAAGTATGACTACACTGATACGTACAGAATGGCTGAAGATGAAAAAGTATAATGCCTTTTGGTGGATACTGGGCATTACGGCCCTCTCCTATCCGGGCATCAATTATATTTTTTACATGGTGTATGATAATATCACCAATCAACCTTCACAGACCGGGCAGTTAGCAAGAATGGTGATAGGAGATCCATTTGCTTTTCCGGAAGTGTGGCATACTGTGGCTTATTTCTCTTCCTGGTTTATTTTTATACCAGCAGTGATTGTCATCATGTTTATCACCAATGAATACACGTTTAAGACACACCGTCAGAATATCATTGATGGCTGGAGCCGTAGCCAGTTTATCAGCAGCAAATTGATTGATGTGCTATTGGTAACATTAATGATTACTATTTTATATTTCGCCGTTTCAATGGTAGCAGGTTTTACCAACCAGACGAGGCTGATTCAGGATACCTGGACCCAGGTGTATTATATTGGCTTATTTGCTTTACAAACCTTTGCCCAGTTATCCATTGCATTTTTGATTGGCTTCCTTGTACGGAAAGCATTTATAGCACTCGGCATTTTTCTATTTTACTTTATGATATTTGAACCCATTATTGTGGGATTGTTAAAAGTATATGGCAATGACAATGGACGTTTTATGCCATTAGAAATATCTGACCGGATGATACCCGTACCTGCTTTTCTCGGAAAAATTGATATTGATTCGTATAATAAATCACTGGCTGCCATTCAGCAGCATGTTATTCTTACGGTAATTATCACTGCTATTATCTGGGCCATCTGTTACCGTGTGAATAACAAAAGGGATTTGAAATAAACATAAAGCCGGTTCAAAAGAACCGGCCTTTAAAAACCGCATCGCTCTGCGGGCATAGGGAAACTTATGGAAGTATCGCTGTAACCGTTGCGTTGGCAGTCAACGTTGTGTTGGCCCCTACGTTAAGGTTAAGAAAGTTTAAACTACCTGCTCCCAGTACAACCAATGTTCCGCTTAGTTCCCATTTGCCATCAGCATTTGAATCAGTATAATTAGCAAAATGCACTTCATAATCACCATTTTCTAAAAAATGCAATTGATAATTACCCGATCCACTCACTACACTGCTGCTGATAGCATTTTTAAATTGAATACCACTGGTCCCGGATGCCTGCATCTCTGTTGTTCTGTTATATGCACCTTTTTTATATGCATAAGCTATCACCTTACCTGATCCCGCAACATTATTAGTAAGCGTTCCTGTTATAGTACCTGCTTTATTTTCAGCTACTACTCTTATTGAATTTTCTAATTCAGTTGCCGTGACAAAATCATACTGGTCGGCACCGGCACCCGATTGACGGGTGATCATTTTACGCAAGTCAAAATCTGCTATGATGGAAGAACTCCCTGACAGAGCCATGCTCTTGCTGATTGTAATACTATTGGCTATGCTTTGCAACTTATGCTTCACCCCACCGGTTGTCATCACATAACAACCTGGTGAACCGCCACTGGCATCAATGTCATAATCAAGAACAAAAGTAATGCTGCTGTAAGTTCTGCTTGCCAGGTTGAAAGTTCCAAGCGTTTTTGCAGTACCATTCTGGTAAGCATTGATATCCACCGTAATCTTTGTAAATCCTTCTATACGCTGGCCATCGAGTTTAATATCACTGATCGTTACAAAAGCACCTGTCACAGAAATGTCATCAATTGCCGCATCGGTTATTTTTATAGTGGTACTTGCAGTACCTCCATTTCCTGAATCATCTTTATTACAGGCAGTTAATGAAAAAGCAGCTGTAATAATTGAAATCATAAAACCGGATACACTAATTCGGGAGGCTGATTTTTTCATAAATAAATATTTAGTTATTGAAAATGGTTTAAAACAAACCTGGTATTTCAAATAATATGCCAACAGAAATAATATTTTTTGAATTTAACAACTAAATGCAGGAGTGGGAATAAATTTCCCCGTTTTTAATTTTATAAAGCACTTATTCAGCTTTTAATTTTTTGGTACTCTCTTTGCTTATTATATAATATCCCGCCCTGAAAAAATCTTCTTTATTCCATTCGCTTTAAAATATACTTGTATGAAAGTTTTAGCAGTTCCATCCTTTACAGCATTGCTTATTCTTTGCTATTTAACAGGCAATGCACAGGAATGTATTATTAATTGTCCTTCTAATATTATTGTAAAGGCAGATACAGGTCAGGAAGGTGCCCTGGTAACTTTTCCTGCATCCGCTTCTTTCGGAGATTGTGGTATCGTAAGTTATTCAAAAGCTTCCGGATCATTTTTTCGCATCGGTTCGCACAGTGTTATTGTAACTTCTTCTACAGGAAAAAAATGTGCTTTTACAATAACCGTAACGGACAATGAATCGCCTGTCCTTTCTGAACTAACTGTTTCAACAAAAAAGACCTGGCCCTCCACTAATAAAATGAAAAGAGTAGCTGTTTATTATACAGCAACAGACAATGCACAGGAAGTAACGTCTGTATTATCAGTCTATAGTAATGATACAGGGATAAATAACAGAGATTGGGAAGTTGTCAATAATCATTTGATACGCCTGAAAGCATCCCGGCTGGCCAATGGAGAATCAAGAATTTATACTATTAGGGTCACTTCCTCCGATGAAGCAGGAAACAGGACAAGCAGAACAACCAGTATCGTCGTTTCAAAAAATATTGGTTTAGCTTATGCAGCTAACGATTTAGTATCCCGTTCGCAACCGGAAGATTAATAGCCGGAAGTGTAAAGCAGCACTTTTTAAAAAATCCCCTACTCTATCAATACAAACAAATAAGCACAGCAACGCTGAAGTATTTTCAGTGTTACTGTGCTTTTGTATTGTAAGCTGTAGTTATATTGCTTGTCCCTTCCCGGATATTACCGGGAACGCTGCGCTCCATATCCTCTTTTCACCTGGTTACCGCTGCCAGCACCCTGCTGTTGAAAATTATTTCGTCTTGGCTGAAAAGATGATTTCTGCTTGTCCCCCGAAGCTTTAGCATAGGAGGAATGTTGCCGTTGAATAGGAGCCGGAGCCGCTGTCATGGCACTCATCACAAAAGGATGTTCATGTATAACCGGAATTGTTTTACCAATCAGTTTCTGAATATCTCTCAACTCTTCTCTTTCCTCCACACTGCTGAAAGAAATAGCGATGCCTGTATTACCGGCTCTACCGGTACGGCCTATACGATGTACATAGGTTTCCGCAACATTCGGCAAATCAAAATTGAATACATGGGTCAGTTCATCAATATCAATTCCCCTGGCTGCAATATCGGTAGCCACTAATACCCGGAGAGTGCCATTCTTAAAATCGGATAAAGCGCCTTGTCTTGCATTTTGTGACTTATTACCATGAATAGCAGCAGATCTGATATTTTGCCGTTGTAAGATCTTCACCACTTTATCAGCACCATGTTTGGTACGGGTAAAAACCAACGCTGTTTTTATAGCTTTGTTTTCTAATAAATGGAGTAACAATTCCGGCTTTTCCATTTTACCAACATGATAAAGGCTCTGCTCTATCTTATCAACAGTTGTAGCTGGCGGAGTTACTTCTACTTTAGCCGGATGCGTTAATAATACATTGGCCAGTTTTTGAATTTCCGGTGGCATCGTTGCCGAAAAGAAAAGTGTTTGTCTTTTTGCCGGCAGTTTGGCGATGATCTTTTTTACATCATGAATAAAACCCATGTCGAGCATACGGTCTGCTTCATCGAGTACAAATATTTGTAATTTGTCTAAACGAATATAACCTTGTGTCATCAGATCCAATAAACGCCCTGGTGTTGCTACCAATACATCCACTCCTCTTTTCAGTGCATTGGTCTGGCTTAATTGTGATACACCGCCAAATATAACGGTGTGGCGTATACCGGTAAATTTTCCATACGCAGCAAAACTTTCATCAATTTGTATTGCCAGTTCCCTGGTTGGTGTTAATATTAATACTTTGATGCCGGGAGCCAATGGTTTTTGTTCATACAGAATCTGCAGGATAGGAATGGCGAAAGCGGCTGTTTTGCCGGTGCCTGTCTGGGCGCAACCCAGCAGGTCTTTACGTTGCAGCACCAGCGGTATAGCCTGTTGCTGAATGGGTGTGGGAATAGTGTATCCTTCTGCGGCAACTGCCTTAAGGATAGGTTCAATAATGTTTAATTGTTTAAAATCCATGATAGGTTTTATAATTTAATTCGCTCCCGATAGCTATCGGAATTATATGCGGATGGAGCTGGCAAAGACGTTGTAGTTTCTGAATCAGCGAAAGTTTGTTTCTATTTTACCCGCCGAAGCTTCCAACTACACTTTAGTTTCGTTGGATAAATTAGCGAAGGAGGGTTACCACCGGCTTACAACCTGCCGTTTCAGTTATGTGGAGTAGAGTGCAAAGATAGGGTTTTATTGCGAGAACTGCTAATAAGCCGTCAGCCAGCCTGTTAAACTTAACAGTTCGAAAAAAAAGTCAATTACAATCTTTTCCGTAAAAACTGTAAAAAGCTTTCTGCGGAGTAGTGTATCTCCAAAAATGGGTGCAAAAAAAATCCATTTAAAAGTTTAAATTTGTAACAAACAGAAAAGATATGTCAACCAGTGCAATCCGGCAGAAACTTCATAATTACCTGGAAGTGGCAGATGATAAAAAGGTAAAAGCCATCTACACAATGATGGAAGAAGTTATTGAAAAATCAGCGGTGCAATACACCGATGACTTTAAGAAAGAACTTGACCAACGGTATGCCGATTATAAAAGTGGCAAATCTAAGCCCGTAACAGCTGCAGAAAGCAAAAGAAGAATTAATAAGATACTAAAAGCTGGTCGGAAGAAATGAGTTATCGCCACATTATCGATAGAAAAGCACAGGAAGATTATGAAGATGCCCTAAAATGGTACATGGAAAGAAGCGAAACAGCCGCTGCAAACTTTGTAAAAGCCATTGACGATACGTTGGCAGTTATTTGCAACTCACCGACTCGCTGGCGAAATACCTTCAAAAATTTTTATGAGCTCAGCGCCAAAAATATCCCTATACAATAATCTACTCAATTGAAGAAAACCAGGGATTAGTTTTTGTTTCAGCTATTTTTCATCACAAAAAAAATCCCCGAAGAAAATTCAGGAAGTAACCTATTGTCAGTTTTAAAATAGTCAGGTTGCTTTTAACAACCTGACTTTTATTAATATTATTCAGCTTTCATCGTTGGTGCATCCGATTTATCAAACCTGTTTGCAAAATCTCCACAACGGTTTTTCCATCCACCCTTAAATTTCTCTCTTTCTTCCGGTGTCATATTATCCCACCTTTGTTTCATTTTTTCTTTCCAGGCCGGGCCGCCTCTCCAGCGCCGGCCGCCACCACCAAAGCCACCAAATAAAATTTTACTCAATACCAGGATACCTAACGCCTGTACAAATGTTATTGTTTTGACACCAATCACTGCGGGTAATATCGCATTCCATAATCCCATTACCACCAGCCCGAACGCAAGTACAGCAGCAATAAAGATGAATAAGAACATTATCCCTTTTTTAATCCATAATTTTTTCATGTTATTCTTTTTTTTTGCCCAGTAACACTGAATGTAAAAATTCATTTGTTGTGTTGCTGCAGCATTGTTTACTAATTTAATAATTCATTTTTTAATACACGCAGACGATTCCGTAGATGCAATACCGCATAGCGCTTCCGGCTGATCAGTGTGGCCACACTTTCACCGTTTAAGGCAGCAATATCTTTAAAAGCAATACCTTCTATTTCATTTTGTATAAATACGTTCCGCTGTTCTGCCGGCAGTTCTTCCAATGCCCTATACAATTCTTCCCAAAAAAGGGAACGTAGGTATTCTGTTTCAGGGTTTGTATCATCCGTAAATACAATTTCCCGCCAATCAAACCCATCATCTTCTCCATCGCCGCCTGATAAAACATCGTCCGCAAGCGGCAATTGTTGTTTTCGGTAACTATCAGTAATTTTATTACGGGCCACTTTGTACAACCAGGCACTGGCCTGTTCTATCGGTTCAGTGTTGCCGGCAAACTGATAAAAAACATCCTGCAGAATGTCTTCGGCATCTTCCGTACTCCCTACCCGTTGTTTAATAAAACCAAGGAGCCGTTTGCTTAAAGCCTTGATTGTAGCAGTTATAGTATTGTTTCGTTCCGACGCCATTGGTATTGCTATGTTCATTGCATCTTCCATGTATATACTAGTAGACGAATGAGGAGGAATAATGTTTTAAAGGTGAGGCTTTTTTGATGAAGAGTATTCCAAAATGAAAGCCTCGTATCAAATTTCTCACAGTCCGGGCTTTCTAATGGACTGAACAAGGTGTGTGCGCAGTGCACTTTCTAAAAACCAAAATGTTTACATCTCCATTATCCTTAGAACCCAAGTTTACCTAAATTAGCTGTGGGCAAAATCAAACTATTTACATAGATGCAACACAAACTAAACAATCCCGGTCAGACTGTTTTTGAACAAATTAAAAAACTGGATGAAAGCCAAAATGAATACTGGACTGCCAGAGATTTGAGTAAAGTTTTAGAGTATTCTGAATACAGGCACTTTAAACCTGCTATTGATAGGGCAAAAGAGGCCTGCAAAAACAGTGATTATTCCATAGCAGACCATTTCGAGGATATCCTCGATATGGTATCTATTGGTTCAGGAGCTAAAAGAGAATTGAGAGATGTAAAACTCTCCCGCTATGCCTGTTACCTTATTGTCCAGAATGCCGATCCGGCTAAAGAAATTGTAGCACTTGGGCAAACCTATTTCGCAGTGCAAACCCGGTTGCAGGAAATACAGCAACTAAGGGTGTACCAGCACTTGAAAAATGAAGAAGACAAACGCCTATTTCTCCGCAAGGAAATGTATGAACATAATAAACAATTGGCCATTGCTGCAAAAAAAGCAGGTGTGATAGAACCCGTTGACTATGCCATTTTTCAAAATCATGGTTACATGGGCTTGTATGGTGGGTTAGATGCAAAAGGCATTCACAGGAGAAAAGATTTGAGAAAAAATGAAAATATTTTAGATCACATGGGTAGCACTGAACTGGCTGCCAACCTCTTCCGGGCTACCCAAACCGAAGAAAAACTAAAAAGGGAAAATATAAAAGGAAAACAGAAAGCTAACCAGGCCCATTATGAAGTTGGCAAAAAAGTTCGTAAAACCATTCAGGAACTTGGCGGAACAATGCCTGAACATTTACCTACAGCTGAAAGCATTAAAAAAATTGCAAAAAAGGATGCGCCGAAAAAATTGAAAAAGAAAAAATAATAATTACTTAATAAATAGAATAGCGGAATAAAATTAAGTTGTTCCTGTTTTGAAATATACTGGTACAAAATTCAGAAGTAAAGCTAAAAATAAAGTCAGTTGTCTGTATTCTGAGAACAATTTAAAATACAAATAAAAAAATACCATAATGGTAATAGAAATACCAGATGTAAATGAGTGCCCTTCGTTTTGCCTTGGATAATCTGTACAAGGGTCAATTAATGAAGCAATGTTACCGGGTTAAATAATTTTAAATTGATTGTACCCCAATTTCAATATCTTTTCTTACTGATCATCCAATTTTTTCAGCCATTTTAAAAAGAGATATGAAAAGAAGAAACTTTATTACAAGCAGCTCTCTGGCGGCAGCAGGTTTAACAACAATTCTGGCGGCATCCTGCACCACAAGTACATCTGATAAAAAAAAGGAGTCATCATCTGCTGAATCAAAAGATGATCCGATAACTAACGGATTTGAATTAAACGAGATCACCATCAGC
>JANMLJ010000055.1:0-2681 GCA_031372465.1 Chitinophagaceae bacterium
TTGTTACGGGAGATCAGGGATGCCTTAAAGAAATAAAAGTGGAAAACCGGCTTATAGCCTGACCACTAATTTCCCCTATTTTTGTATAGTCCTGTTGATTAACAGGACTTTATTTTTACATAATTTATAATAATTGAGTAATACAACGTACCAGATAAAATTGCCGGAGTTTGAAGGACCATTTGACCTGTTGCTTTTCTTTATTGAGCGGGATGAACTGGATATTTATAATATTCCAATTACCGGTATCATTAATGACTTTCTTGCTTACATTCATAAAAGCGAAGAGCTCAATATTGAACTGAGCAGTGAGTTTATCCTTTTTATTTCTACCCTGATGCGGATAAAGGCGAAAATGTTATTGCCAAGGAAAGAATTGGATTTACAAGGCAATGAAATTGACCCACGCCAGGAACTGATTAATAAAATACTGGAGTATAAAAGGTTTAAAGAAGCTTCCGCACAAATGGCAGAGATGGAAGCATTACGGATGCTGATGGTGAAAAGGGGTAATATTCAACAGGAACTATCTCAGATCGGGGAAGAAGACAGCGAAGGAACGGAGATTCAGAATATAACTCTGTTTAAACTAATGCGGGCATTTGAAAAGGCAATGCTGAAGTACAGTGATCGTTTGAACAAGCCGGTTCATACAGTAGTGGCCTATAATTATACCATGGAAGGCAGCCGTGACCAGATGCTGTCACAGGCAAGAGAACAACGCAACATGTCATTTGAAAAGATTTTTAATACCTGTGAGAACAGGGTTCATGCCATTTTTCTTTTTCTTTCGTTGCTGGAACTGGTACAGCAGAAATTTTTGAAAATTATTTTAGGTGAAGGAAAGAACAATTTTATTATAGAGTACAATGAGCCGGAAAACCGGCTGGCTGAACTCGAAGAAATTAATCAACCACAATAAAAATAAAAAAATGAAAAGATCAGCAACTGCAAACTGGAAAGGAACCGGTAAAGAAGGAACCGGTAAATTAACTACACAATCTGGTGTGGTAAAAAATAAAAAATATGATTTTAGAAGCCGTTTTGATGACGGCACGTATACCAATCCGGAAGAATTGGTGGCGGCGGCTCATGCAGGCTGCTTTTCTATGAAGTTGAGTTTTGTTTTAGGCGCTGCCGGATACACTCCCCGGAAAATTGAAACCACTTGTTCTATTACGTTAGAGAATGGTGCAATCACTTTAAGTCACCTGGAAGTGAAGGCTAAAGTTCCCAGGATGAAAGCAGAAAAATTTGCTGAATGCGCTGCAGAAGCAAAAGAAAATTGTCCTATCAGTAAATTGTTAAATACGACTATCACCATGGATGCTGGCCTGATGTAGGCGTATAATTTATTTTATAGCTTATTTTTAAAAAACCTGAAAATTGTTCTTCAGGTTTTTTCTTTTTAGCAAAGCCTTTTAAGACCCTTTTACGATATAGTTTTACTCATATATCCAAAGAAGTAGCGGCTTTTCTGATTGGTTAATAATCTTTTTTAAATCCAATAAAAAGCCGGGAGATACCATCGGGCAGCCATTACTCTGGCAAATATCATCGGTGATTGCTGATGCAGGAATACAAGTATGAGCGTGTAACACTACGGTTCGTTCAAAAGCATTACTATTGGTTTCATTTAGCCCATATAATTTGTAAGAATAGCCAAACCTGCCATTATAGGAGTTGCCGATCTTATATTTACCGAGTGAACTGCAACCACTTTCAACTACATTGCTATATCGTCTTCCTTCCAGCCAGTTTTCGAAGCAATTGCCATGTGCTACAAGACCGGCAGCTTGTACAGTATCTTTTGCAAGGTCATAAATAAAGAAACGGTTTTGTCCAGATGGCAAACTCAAATTGATCAGGAAACAAATACTTTCATTAAATTTTTTATCTTTTACAAATAACCTGGCCTCTGCGGCAATACTTTTCAATTTTACCGGTGAATTTCCGGATTTATAGAGTGTTGTTTTACTTTTGGGACCCGATCGGGCTATTTTATTTTCTCCATTGCTGGTATCAGAAAACCAGGAAAGAGCAACAAGGGCAACGCTGAGAAAAAAAAAGAGGCGGATAGTTTTCATATAACAGTTGTTGATCAGATGATTCTGATGCCTGCATAATGAAAATCCATACGAGTAATTTTTTACAAACTGTTAAAGATTTTTGAAAAAATCAGAAACGCCATCCAGTATATAATTGCACTACATTGTTTTTTGCATCTATTCTTGGGATGAAATTCGGCCAGTTTCCTCCTAATGGTGCTTCTTTATTTACATTATTAAAACTTGTATTTATCCTGCCACCAATAAAAAACCCTAAAAATGGATGTATCTCTGCTCCAGCTACTAATCCATAGTCAAATCGGTTGAAATAGTTAAAAAGGCTTCCACTTCCGGAACCAGCGCCGGAACTGTCAACAGTAGCATTTAATAAAAATGCGAGTTGACCGCCTGCATGCAATTGAATTTTTTTGCCAAAGTTCAGCGTTATCAATTGTGGAAGTAACAGGTAATCAAGATTTACTTTTCCGGTGATGCTGGTTTTATAATCATAACCCTGCCGGGAAAGAATAATTTCTGAACGGAACCCAAATAGTTTTTTGGCTTTCGGGGCAATATAGCCGCCAATCATATACCCGGTGCGGCTTTCAGCCTTAATAGCGGACGCATTGGTGA
>JANMLJ010000096.1:0-6755 GCA_031372465.1 Chitinophagaceae bacterium
ACAAAATTTGCATGGTTTAGTAAACCATAAACCAATTGTTTGGAACTGGTAATTCCGGTTTGTCTGAAAATATCATTTCTCACGTTCACCCCTGCTTCAACATTTAGTTTAATGTCCTGGGAAAGATCCTTTGCAAAATTAGTTACCAGTGTTTGATCCCAGATAGTGTTATTTGCCGAAGAGGTTCGATAGATCCCATCGGGCGTATATGATCCTCCTTTATTTTGAGCATAAATCTGGTTTTCGGTGTAGTTATCAAAACCAACCCTGTAGGTTAAATTAAACTTTTTTGTAAAATCATATTTCATTTGCAGGTTACCAAATACCCTGCTTACATCATCTGTTGTAAATGAATTAACCAATGTCCAACGTGGGTTCTGGATACCGTTATTGGCACGATAATAAACATGAGAATGATCTAAGGGATTTTCCCAGGGCAATCCCTGCAGATCAACTGAAGTTGGTGTATATAATACATCGCCGAATGCAGAGGCATTACTTGCAGAGCTACCAAAACTTGTACTTGTAGGAGGAGATTTTACTTTTGTAGTCACATAATTAGCAGCACCAGTTAATGTAAAGTTATTCGCTAATTTAGTTGTACCACCTAATCCAAAAGTCATTTTTTTAAGATTATTTCCAGGTAAGAATCCTTCATCACTCAAATAACTAAAATTTCCATTATAACTGGCATTAGCACCTGAGCCCCCTATATTGATGGAGGTATTACTAACTGTACCAGTTCTGAAAAAATCTTCTACATTATTTTTATATTGTTTATACGCATATGTTGCTCCGATAAACTCTGGAAAAGCAGCGTTTAATGCAGACCTTCCATATGGATGAGGTACCATTACAGGAGGATCACTGAATGCACCACCCCAATTACTAAAAAACGTAACACCGTTACTCAAATCAAAGCCACCACCATATTTTGTATTGTAGTCTGGTAAATTAGCAACGCTATTCATAAAATAGGATTGAGAAACTGAAATCTCCGTTTTCTTGTTAGCTTTTACGCCTCCCCCATTTTTTGTTGTAATTAAGATAACACCGTTTCTTCCAAGTTCTCCGTAAATAGTGGTTGCACTCAAGCCTTTCAGAATACTTACATTTTCAATATTATTAGGATCAAGATCTAAAAACCGGCTGGAGGTCTGATTACCAAAAGTAAATCCTGTGTTTGCATTTGTGCCACCATCAAAAGGAACACCATCAACGATAAACAATGGAGTTGAGCTACCAGTGATAGTGCTTACAGCGCGAATAGTAATATTGGTACCACTACCTGAAATACCACTCGTATTTAGAATATTAACACCAGCTGCTTTACCTGTCAATACCCTGCCAATATCACCCTCTGGTCGTAACTCTAAATCTTTTTTCGTTACCACTGAAACAGAGTAACCGAGTGCCTTCTTTTCTTTCTTGACTCCCAAAGCGGTTATAACCACTTCGTTTAGCGACTGACTCGAACTCAGTTGTAATGAAACATTAAGATTTTGATCGTTACCAACCGCGATCTCTCTTGCTTCAAAACCCACACCACTTATTATTAAAATAGTATTGGGTGCTACATTGATTTTAAAAGATCCATCGGTAGCAGCGATAGTGCCGGTTTTGGCATTTTTAACTCTGACAGAAGCACCAGTCAAAGGGTTTCCGTTAGCATCAGTAACCTTACCGGTTACTTCCCTTGTTTGTGCCAATAGAAGCTGGGTAGCCATAAGCAGTCCACTCAGCAAAAGCAGTTTAATTTTTCTCATGTGTTTATGTTTTGGTAATATAATGGAAGTTAAATATATGTTAACTCCCCTTACCTAAACAAAAAATTTACGAGAAAAGCTGCTTTATTGAATAAATTGATTTAAATCAACAATATTTTTAATTCCTATCTCTACTCCCCAGGTAGATCATTATATATTGTATAAGTGTAACTACTGCGGCTAAAGCAGCCACGACATAAGTTGTAGCGGCCCATTTCAGTGCATCTTTTGCCTTTGGATATTCTTCCGAATTAGTAACATTTGTGCTATCGAGCCAGGCCAGGGCCCTTTTACTGGCATCAAACTCAACAGGCAGGGTTATCAATGAAAATAGTACAGTTACACTCATAACTATAATACCTATCAGCAAAACAACCGGGTTTTTTGTAGTAGCCAGTACAATCATACCAGCCATAAGTATCCAGTTTACCAGCATAGAACTCATTTGTACTGCCGGAACCAGCTTACTCCTTAACATCAGTGGCCCGTAAGCAGTAGCATGCTGTACTGCGTGGCCACATTCATGGGCTGCCACGGCAGCCGCGGAAATGCTTGTCCCATTATATACATCCGGACTGAGATTTACTGTCCTGTTGGCTGGGTTATAGTGGTCGGAAAGAAACCCTTCAACAGAGGTTACATTTACGTCATAAATGCCATTTTCTTTGAGCATTTTTTGAGCTATTTCCTTGCCTGACATACCATTAGCAAGTGGTATTTTGCTGTATTTGGTAAATTTACTTTTCAGTATAGCCGAAACCAGAAAGCTGATACCTAAAAACAGGAGAGAAACGATCATAATTTCACTTGACATCATCATTTTTTAATGTTTTATTAAGCTTATTTATTACAAATTTACTACCAATTGAACCTAAGACTTTTTTTCAGCCGTTTTGTCACTTTAAAATTTAATTAGGAGATAATATTCAGGTGAAAAAAGGCAGGAACGATATGCATATTAATTCATATATGTCTATATTTCAATGCTTTAACTAACCATTTATTATTACATTAGCACAGGAACTTAGTTCACTATCCCAGACAGAAGTTATGCACAGAAGCAAAAATATATTTTGAAATGTGGGGCATAATTGTAATTTAGCAATAGAATTTAATGGGTTAGTAAGTAAGAGGGTCAATCGTAAGATTGGCCCTTTTTACTTTTATAGAACTGATTACAAAAAAACAACTACTTTTTATCCCTTATCATCGATATTACTTGCATTTTTTTGTTGATATGCATTCATCTTCATCAAATGTTATCTAAACATTTTAATAGAGATAGTTATCGGCACAACTCAATCAATTAATTTTACAAGATCTACGTAGTTAGAGTACTGAGAGTACTATATAAAATCATTTTATCAATTAATTTTTTAAATCCGTAGTAATCGTAAATGAGTAAAGTAAAGACATCTTTTTTCTGTCAGCAATGTGGATACGAAAGTGTAAAATGGGTTGGCCAATGTCCTTCCTGCAGTCAATGGAATACATTCGTTGAAGAGTTAGTACAAAAAGAAAGTTCTAAAAATAATAACAGCTGGAAAGATTACAATGATGAAAAAAGAATAACTAAAACGGTTTCTTTAAGCGAAATAAAAAGCAGTGAAGAAAAAAGATTGCCAACATCGGATGCAGAACTTAACCGGGTATTAGGCGGAGGGATCGTTCCAGGCAGTTTGGTATTGGTAGCCGGCGAACCTGGAATTGGCAAATCAACGTTATTTTTACAAAATGGATTATGGTTAAAAGATGTTTCTGTTTTGTATGTTAGTGGTGAAGAAAGTGAGCAACAGATAAAAATGAGGGCCGACCGGCTGAAATTAAAGAATGATAAATTCTACCTGTTAACTGAAACATCTACACAAACAATTTTCCAGGAGATAAAAAAATTAAAACCGCAGTTAGTTATAGTAGATTCAATTCAAACGCTACACACTTCCTCCATTGATTCTTCTCCAGGCAGTGTGTCACAAATAAGAGAATGTGCAGCCGAATTTCAACGGTTTGCCAAAGAAACAAACACACCTGTTTTTCTTATCGGCCATATTACTAAAGACGGAAGCATTGCAGGACCAAAGATCCTGGAACATATGGTAGACACAGTTTTACAGTTTGAAGGCGACCGCCATTATGCTTACCGTATTTTAAGAACATTGAAGAATCGTTTTGGAAGCACAGCTGAGTTAGGTATCTATGAAATGACAGACGAAGGAATGCGCGGAGTACTAAATCCAAGCGAATTATTAATTACTCAAAAAGAAGATCAGCTTAGCGGTATTGCTATTGCTGCTACTATAGAAGGTATGAGACCATTACTGATAGAAGTTCAGGCATTGGTTACGCAATCAGTTTATGGAACACCCCAACGAACGGTGAGTGGTTTTGATTTACGACGATTACAATTATTATTAGCCGTATTAGAAAAAAGAGGCGGCTTTCATTTTGGTATGAAAGATGTGTTCTTAAATATTGCCGGTGGCATTAAAGTGGAAGACCCATCTATTGACCTTGCCGTTCTTTGTTCGTTACTTTCTTCTTATGAAGATGTAGCGTTGCCACAACGTATTTGTTTTGCAGGAGAAGTTGGACTTAGCGGAGAGATAAGAGCCGTTAACCGGATTGATCAGCGGATTGCCGAAGCAGAGAAACTAGGTTTTGAAAAAATTATTGTTTCTAAATACAATCAAAAAGGGTTAGCGAAAGGCAAGTTTGCTATTGAAATAGTGATGATGGGTAGAGTGGAAGAGGTTTATAAATATCTTTTTTAGATGATAACGGATAGATGACAGATGATAACGGATAGATGACAGATGATAGTTTCTTAAATTTTATATTGCTTCATTCATTTCAGTATCACTTTAGCAGAACAGCTGTAATTAAATAATAGTTTTATCGAACAGAAAAAATTATCATCTATCCACTATCATCTATCATCTTTTGTATATATGATCAAATTTAAAGAAATAAAAGACGCTTTTCTTCATTTACTTTTTCCGCACGTATGCACCGGATGCGGAACTGATATATTGAATGAAGAAACGGTACTTTGCATGCGGTGTATTGACAGGATGCCGGAAACGAATTTTGAACTTCATGCTGATAATCCGGTAGAAAAAATATTTTGGGGTCGTTTACAATTGGTAAGCGCTACTGCCCAATTCTATTTCACCAAAGAATCACTGATGCAGCACCTGATGCACCAGTTTAAATATAAAAGTAATAAGGAACTGGGTTTGCAATTAGGCCGGATGATGGGGGAACAGATTAAAAAATCAGGGCGCTTTGAAGTAAATGCGCTTGTCCCCCTTCCACTTTTCCCGGTTAAAGAAAAAAGAAGAGGCTATAACCAGGCGACTATTTTATGCAAAGGCATGTCAGAAATAATGGATATTCCTGTTTTAGACAAAGTGGTTATCCGCCCACAGCATACAGAAACCCAAACAAAAAAAGGTAGAATAGAAAGATGGGAAAATATGGAAGGAAAATTTATTTTAAAAGATCCTGAAAAAATCAGCCATCAACATTTGTTACTGGTAGATGATGTAGTAACAACAGGTGCCACTTTTGAGTCTTGTGGAAATGAACTGTTAAAAGCTGACAATGTACGACTGAGTTTAGCGAGTCTTTGTGTGGCTTCCCGTTGATTCCTAAGAGGGAAAAGAGAAAACGAGGAAAAGAGTTATTGTAAAATTCACTTTACCACTCCTTAGTTTCTTTAAACCCAAGATAATTTAAAGATTATTTCCTCTTTTTCTCCTTTGGCCTCTTAGCCCATTGTATTTTTCCTTCTTTCAACTCTTAGCTTTATTTTTGATACTAATGAAGACCCTCGGAATACTCACCATATCCTTAGTGATGCTTCTTTTTTCCTGCCGGAAAGACTCTTTTATTACTTCCGGTGACGCAAGAGTAAACATTACCACTGATACGTTAAAGTATGATACTGTTTTTGTAACTGCCGGTTCGACCTACAGAACATTCAAAGTGATCAATGAGAATAACCAGAAACTCCGCCTTTCATCATTGAAGTTGATGGGGGGTAATAATTCTGTATTTAAAATGAATGTAGACGGGATTCCCGGCACCCAATTCAGTAATATTGAAATAGAACCTAATGATAGTTTATATGTATTTGTACAAGTGAATGTAAATCCTACGGCCGCTAATCTTCCTTTTGTATTACGAGATAGTATTGAAATAAATTATAATGGAAAGAAACGATTGGTACAATTAGAAGCATGGGGTCAGAATGCTCATTTCTACCGAAATAAAGTAATAGCTATTAATGAAACATGGAATAATGATTTACCCTATGTAATTCTGGGATCTTTGCTGGTCAACCAAACCCTGACAATTAATAAAGGTTGCCGCATATATGTGCATGCTGATGCGCCGGTAGTGGTAAATGGAACCTTAGTAATAAATGGATTGAAAGATTCCGTTGACAGGGTTTATTTCCGGGGCGACAGACTGGATGAGCCGTATAAAGATTATCCGGCAAGCTGGCCGGGAATATTTTTCCAGCCTTCTTCAAAAGACAATGTATTCAATTTCGCTGTTGTTAAAAATGCCTACCAGGCAATCGGACTTCAAGACCCATCTCCTACTATTAATCCGAAACTTACATTAAATGAATGCATAATTGATAATGCTTATGATGCCGGTATCATTTCTATCAACTCAAGTGTAAGAGCCAGAAATTGTTTGATAAGCAATTGTGGAAAAAATTTATTTCTTGCCAAAGGCGGCGATTACCAGTTTACCCATTGTACCGTGGTTACCTATTCCAATCGTTTTATTGATCATCGTGATCCTGTGTTATCGTTGAGCAATTTCATTGTAGTGAATAATAACCAGGTTGCTGCTAATCTGAATGCGGTATTCCGTAATTGCATTTTTTGGGGAGAGAACGGGTTAGTGGATAATGAAGTAGTGGTAACAAAAGGAGGTGCAACTACTTTTAATGTAAATTTTGATTACAATCTT
>JANMLJ010000112.1:0-2363 GCA_031372465.1 Chitinophagaceae bacterium
CTGCTATTAACTTTTAGCCATGAACCATGAACTAACAGCTATTTTCCAAAAGTGAACCGGGCTGAAAAGCCAATGGCAGCGGGTTCAAAGTTTATTTCGCTGACTATATTTAATTCCGGCTTCCAGTCTAAGGAGATATTGAGTGGGATATTAGAAAATTTATAATCGAGGCCGATGATTCCCTGTGCACCAAAGTTGGCGTCGGTTGATGTTTTTTGGGTGTTTACATTAACTGATTTAATAAAGGCGATATAGCCACCTGCCCCATAAAAATATTGTAGCCCGGCAGCGGAAAGAGGTTTATGAAATTCCAATAATGCTCCCAAAGCAAGCGGGTCTCCAAATGTAAATAATCCTTCAATGGCTGTTGTAGGGCTAATGAATTGCTTTATGGAGATGGAATTGTTCTGCATGGCATTTGAACTGCTGAGCCGAACTCCTAATGCTGTTTTATAGCCAGTACCCTGTGGGGATTCCTGGGCAGATAAAGTAGTTAGAGAGCCAATACCTGCTGTCAATAAGCATACGAAGACTATTTTTTTCATGATGATTTGATTTTGCTGTAATCTAAACGAAAAATGATGCCAACAAAGTCTAAAGGAAATGCAAAAGGTTAAATGTTTCGGGTTTAGTCTCTCGGGTTAGTGACCCCAAATTTCCTCAAAGCGTTTTTTAAAATGAGAAATATTTATCTCCTTAAAGTATGTTTTGCTGTAAACAACCCGAAACCCAACACCCAGAACTATATGCTAGAACAAATCAAACTTCGTTTTCGGTCTTTTAGCGTCTAACCAACGAAAGTTTTCCAATTTCATTTTTCCGGGATCTTTTTGTTTGATGGGCCATACAGTGCCGGTAACACTACTTCGAAAAACAACTTTTTGGACAGCTTGCTTATCAAAGTATATATCCATGATATCGGACTTAGATTCATTGATACCGGTGTAAGCACTGTCTTCATCCTGCAAATAATAAATGCACTGAGCGGCGCCATTTGCCCGCACTGAATCAATATTTCCCTCTTTGAAATAGGCATCCATACGGGTGGATTTTACCTGGTTATAGACACCGGGTTCAAGCATATTTACCAAAAAACTATTTTCGAAAACTTTCATCCTGTCGGCTTTTTTATTTTTTGTAAAAAGCAGGATCGTATCACCGGTAATCTGGGTTTTTTCTTTTGCCCAGCAAATGGGGTCCTGGTACAAACGGAAAGTTGAATCTTTAAATGAATAAAACATACTGTCGCAGATTACCTGTAAGGAGTCTGAAAAAATCCGGACATTCCGGTATGCTTCAAAATAACGGTTAGTACTGTCGTTATTGTTTACATTCAACACAGTAGTTCTCTTTAATGTGTCTTTCAAAATGGCAAAACGGGTGATGCTGTCTTTGCTATTTATTTTTACTATAGTAGTTCCCTTTAAGGTGTCTTTCAGATTTGTAATACGGGCGATGCTGTCTTTGTTTTTTACATTTAATACAGTAGCTCCCTTTAAGGTATCTTTCCGTATAGAATCTTTTTTTTGATTTAAATCTGTAAGACGCGCAGAGAATAAGGTATCGGCTGCAATATAAATCGAATCGTCATCCTGTTTTACAATCATCAGTGGCTTTCGGGTGGCAAGTATGCGATCTCTTTTTTTGTCGCTGAATACTTCCCCGGCAATGATGGTGGTATGCTGAACTGAATCAATAATAATAACATTTCCTTTAGCCTGACTGATCCCCGTACTATCATCTATGGCAATATTATTAGCCGTGATGGTGAGTTTTCCATCCTTTATAACTGGTCTGCCACCAAATTCTGCTTTTCCTGTCTGCAGGTTATAAAATCCTTCTTTTGTTTCTACAGTTCTGCCGCTGCTGTCTTTTATAAAAGTCTTCGCAATAAAACGTGCTGTTTGTGAAGTTGTATTATATAATAAGGAGTCTGTTTTTATATTGTAAGCAGGATCTTTCAATTCTACATTATTTTTAAAATACACATCCCGGAGACCGGCATAGTAAACGCCTTCTTTACTCGTTAGTACTGTTTTTTTATTAGTCACTTTGCCACCTCGTTTATAAATTCCAATATCCGTTGTCATATCATATTCAAGGTCGGGAGTGGTCAGTGTTCCTTTTCCATCCGTTAGCCGTACGCCACCATCGAGAAAGGCTAATCTTTTGTTGATAAAATAACGGAGATGGCTCGAATAGATATTGGCAGTATCAGCATCATTGATATGTACATTGCCCCAGGCTTCAAAAGTGTTGGTATTGTTGTTGATCACACAACTATCGCAATAGAAATAAGATGTATTTTGTTTCAACTTTACATTACCGGCCAGAATCTGCAATTGTGTGGAATCATTTAATTT
>JANMLJ010000128.1:0-7438 GCA_031372465.1 Chitinophagaceae bacterium
ACTGGTTCCTATGATTGCCGGAGGAGAAGTAACCGGTGTTATCAGTTTACAAAATCTTGACCAGGAAAATGCATTTTCTGATTCTGATGTAAACCTGTTGACAACTCTCTCTAATAGTATGAGTGTTGCACTGGCCAGTGCAAGGCTCTTTGATGAAACCACCCGCCTGTTGAAAGAAACCGAACAACGTAATGCTGAACTGGCGGTGATCAATAGTGTACAGGAAAGCCTGGTGGCAAAAATGGATATCCAGGGAATATATGAACTGGTAGGTGAAAAATTCCGGGAAATTTTTGATGCACAGGTAATTGATATTGTTACCTACGATCCTGTTGCTAACCAGATTGAAGATCGCTATGCATATGAAAAAGGCGATAGAACCATGCTGGGTGCACGTGAAGTAAAAGGTTTTAGAAAACACGTTATTCAAACAAAACAATTATTACGGCATAATGAGAATGTAGAACAAGCAACTATTGATTTTGACAATGCTGTACTTATTGGTGAAATGCCAAAATCGCAGGTGTATATGCCAATGATCGCCGGAGGTGAAGTAAAAGGTATTATCAGTTTACAGAATGTGGATCATGAACATGCATTTTCTGATTCAGATGTAAAATTACTGACCACTCTATCTAATAGTATGAGTGTGGCGTTGGAAAGTGCAAGGCTTTTTGACGAAACCACCCGTTTGCTGAAAGAAACCGAACAACGTACCGCAGAATTGTCCGTCATCAACAGCGTACAGGAAGGACTGGCTAAAGTACTTTCAATTGATGGCATTTATGAACTGGTAGGAGAAAAAATAAGAAAGATCTTTAATGCACAGGTAATCGACATTACTACCTATGATCGTAAGTCGAAATTGATTGAAGACCGTTATGCATATGAAAAGGGGGATAGATCTCTTGTAGGGCCCCGCCCACCACAAGGTTTCCGGAAACATGTTATTGATTCCAGTCAGCCCCTGGTTATTAATCAGGATATAGAAAAACATATGCTGAAGTATGACAATGTAGTGATGCATGGAGAACCCTCCAAATCGGTAGTGTTTGTGCCGATGATTGCCGGTGGAGAACTAACAGGAATAATCAGTTTACAAAACCTTGACCAGGAAAATGCTTTCTCTGATTCAGATGTCAGCCTCCTTAAAACTCTTGCCAATAGTATGACGGTAGCATTAGAAAGTGCCCGTCTATTTGCAGAAACCACCCGCCTGTTAAGTGAAACCGAACAACGGACAGCAGAATTATCTGTCATTAACAGTGTACAGGAAGGATTAGCAAAAGAACTGTCGATACAGGGAATTTATGAACTGGTAGGAGAAAAGATAAGAGAAATATTTAATGCGCAGGTAATTGATATTACTACTTATGATCGTAAAACTAATATGATTGAAGACAGGTATGGATATGAAAAAGGAGACCGCACGCTAGTAGGTCCAAGACCGTTAAAAGGATTCAGAAAACATGTTATAGAAACAGCAAAGACCCTTGTCATTAATAAAGAGCTGGATCAGGAAAGAATAAAATATGATCAAACAGTTGTTATAGGCGAGGGTTCAAAATCAATTGTATTGGTACCCCTGATTTCCAGTGGTGAGGTATCGGGTGTTATTAGTTTACAGAATCTTGATCAGGAAGATGCTTTTTCCCCATCTGATGTAAACTTATTATCTACACTTTCCAGTAGTATGAGTGTGGCGTTGGAAAGTGCAAGGCTCTTTGATGAAACCAACCGTCTGCTGAAAGAAACCGAACAACGTACGGCTGAACTAGCGGTGATCAATAGTGTACAGGAAGGTCTTTCCCGTGAACTGGATATTCATGGTATTTATAACCTCGTTGGTGACCGGTTGCGCAATTTGTTTCCGGATACGCAAACATTGGTCATCCGGACTTTTGACCATAACTCCAGCCAGGAATATTTTGAATATTTTATTGAAAAGGGTGAAGAGTTAAAAGTGGAACCCCGTCCGTTTAACTGGGCCAATAAACAACTCATTCAATCAAAACAATCTTTACTGATCAATACAGACTATGTAGAAACTGCTAAAAAATATGGTGGCACGGGAGTTACAAAAGGTAAACCTCCAAAATCGGCCGTTTTTGTTCCCATGCTTGTTGGTGATGTAGTAAAGGGTTCTATCAGTTTACAGAATGTGGACAATGAATTTGCATTTACAGATTCTGATATGCGATTGCTTACTACGATAACCAATAGCATGAGTGTGGCGCTGGAAAATGCCCGTCTCTTTGATGAAACCAACCGACTGTTAAAAGAAACGGAACAACGTACTGCTGAATTAGCGGTGATCAATAGTGTACAGGAAGGGTTGGCCAAAGAACTGGATATCCAGGGAATTTATGACCTGGTAGGGGATCGTATTATTAAAGTATTCAATGCCCCCAATCTCGTTATCCGGACTTTTGATCATGAAACAGGCCAGGAAAACTGGCGCTATGCCATCGAAAAAGGAGAACGGCAATATATTGAACCGAAACCATTCGTCTGGCACAGTAACCGGCTCATCCAAACGCAAAAGCCGATTCATATAAATGAAAATTATCTTGAAACTTCCAAAAAATTCGGAGGTGCCGGTATATTTGTAGGTCAACAAACCAAATCAGGCATTTTTGTTCCCATGATCGTTGGTGGAGTAGTGAAAGGGTCTGTAAGCCTGCAGAATGTAGATAAAGAAAATGCCTATAATGCAGCTGAACTGCGTTTATTAACAACCATTACCAATAGCATGAGTGTGGCATTGGAAAATGCAAGGCTCTTTGATGAAACCAACCGTCTGTTGAAAGAAACAGAGCAACGTACAGCCGAACTAGCGGTGATCAATAGTGTACAGGATGGTTTGGCAAAAGAGCTGGATATGGAGGGCATTTATAATCTGGTTGGCGATCGGGTTCAAAAATTATTTTCTGCACAAATTGCTATTATTGCCACTTTCGATTTGGATAATAAAACAGAAAGTTTCAATTACTTTTTTGAAAATGGTGAAAAGGTAATAGCTGAATCCAGGCCTTTCAATAAACTACGACAAATCTTAATAGATAAGAAACACAGCATTTATATACCAACAGAAGAACAGGCCAGTAAGGAATATGGATTAACCGCCATTGCCGGTACCGAAATGCCCAAGTCGTTGTTATTTGTACCCATGCTTTCAGGAAATATCATCAGAGGTTATGTTAGTCTTCAAAATATTGCTAAAGAAAACGCATTCTCTGAAAGCGATATTCATTTGCTGGAAACTTTATCCAACAGTATGAGTGTAGCATTGGAAAATGCAAGGCTCTTTGATGAAACAACAAGGCTACTGAAAGAAACGGAGCAACGTACAGCTGAACTAGCGGTGATCAATAGTGTACAAGATGGTTTGGCCAAAGAACTGGATATGCAGGGGATTTATGACCTGGTGGGGGATCGTCTTTGCAAATTATTTCCTGATACGGAAGCACTGGTGATCCGCACATTCAATCATGAAACCGGGATGGAACATTTTCAATATGCCATTGAAAAGGGAATACGCCTTAACATTGATTCCCGGAAATTTATCTGGGCCAACCAGCATCTTATCTATGATCACAAGCCAATATTGATCAATAAAGACTACCTGGAAACATCCAAAAAATATGGAGGAACCGGCGTTACCAAAGGCAAGCCACCTAAATCCGCTGTATTTGTACCGATGCTGGTAGGTGATATGGTAAAAGGTTCTATCAGCCTGCAAAATGTAGATCACGAAAATGCATTTTCAGAATCTGACCTCCGGTTGCTTACTACTATTACAAACAGTATGAGTGTGGCATTGGAGAATGCAAGGCTTTTTGATGAAACCAACAGATTGCTGAAAGAAACGGAGCAACGTACGGCAGAATTGGCAATCATAAATAGTGTACAGGATGGTCTTGCTTCTAAACTGGATATACAAGCTATATATGACCTGGTAGGCGATAAGATCCGTGATGTATTTGACACACAGGGTATTTCGATTTCAATGTATGACCGCCAAAAGAATTTCATTACCCACCCTTATTATTTGTTTAAAGGCGAACGTATAGAATATCTTGGTTTTGAATTGGGAAAAGGGCTTACATCACATATTATACAAACTGCACAGCCGCTTCTGATCAATGATAATGCGGTAGAACGGTTTAAAGAACTCGGGGCTATTTTTGCTGAATCAGAAACGGAAGATGATACTGCAAAATCATGGTTGGGTGTTCCACTTATTTCCAGCGGATTAGTTAATGGAACTATTCGTCTGGAGAACTATGAACGGGAAAATGCTTATACCGAATCAGATGTATCTCTTTTGCAAACGCTGGCTAATAGTATGAGTGTAGCATTGGAAAATGCAAGACTCTTTGACGAAACCAATCGCCTGCTGAATGAAACGGAACAACGTACCGCGGAACTGGCTGTAATCAACAGTGTACAGGAAGGACTGGCCAAAGAACTGGATATGCAGGGTATTTATAACCTGGTGGGAGATCGTTTATGTGAATTGTTTCCTGACACACAAACGTTGGTGATCCGTACATTTGATTATACAAAGGAAGTTGAACTTTTTCATTATGCTATTGAAAAAGGAATACGTTTTCCTATTGATGCACGACCATTTAACTGGAACAGTAAGCAATTAATGCTCACTAAAAAACCATTAGACATAAAGGAAAACTATTTGGAAGTAGCTCATCAATTTGGAGGTGCCGGAGTTACCAAAGGCCAGCCACCAAAATCAGCCGTTTTTGTGCCGATGTTGGTTGGAGATATTGTGAAAGGCTCCGTTAGTCTGCAGAATGTTGACAAGGAAAATGCCTTTACAGATTCTGATCTGCGCTTACTCACTACCATCACCAACAGTATGAGTGTGGCCCTGGAAAATGCAAGGTTATTTGACGAAACTACCCGTCTGCTTAAAGAAACCGAACAACGTACCGGTGAATTAGCCGTTATTAACAGCGTACAGGAAGGATTGGTTCGTGAAATGGATATGCTGGCCATTTATAAGATCGTCGGGGACAGGCTTTGTAATTTATTCAATATTCAGACTGTTGTCATCCGCACATTTGATCATCAAACGGGTATGGAGCATTGGCAATATGCCAGAGAAAAAGGGGAAATGCAAACAGTGGAACCCCGTCCTTTAAACTGGAACAGCAAGCAACTGATCCTCACCAAAAAGCCATTAGATATAAAATCAAATTATGTAGAGGTTGCCAAAAAATTCGGAGGCACCGGGATCACTGCTGGTCAGGCTCCTAAATCTGCCGTCTTTGTTCCCATGATAGTAGGCGATGTGGTAAAAGGTTCCGTGAGTTTGCAAAATGTGGATATAGAAAATGCATTCAGTGATTCAGACATGAGTTTGCTGACAACTCTTACCAATAGTATGAGTGTGGCACTCGAAAATGCAAGATTATTTGATGAAACAACGGTGTTGCTTGCCGAATCAAAACAACGGGCTAATGAATTAAGTACCGTCAACAGTATCAGCAAAGCACTGGCTTCACAATTAGATGCCGATGATCTGATACAGATGGTAGGTGACCAATTAAAAAATTTATTTAAAGCCAATATCGTCTATCTCGCGATATTAAATCCAAAAACAAAAATTGTCAATTTCCCTTATCAATGGGGTGATAATATGGCGCCGTTAAAACTGGGGGAAGGATTGACTTCAAAGATCATTCTGACCGGCGAGCCAATTCTTATCAATAAAGACCTGGCAGAACAGCGAAAGCAGATGGGCATTCAGCTTATCGGTGTTGAATCAGCTTCTTATCTTGGGGTACCCATCCCCGTTGGTGATGAAAACATTGGTGTGTTAAGTGTGCAAAGTACCGAACAGGAGAGCCGTTTCAATGAAAATGATATGCGGCTATTATCTACTATTGCTTCTTCTGTGGGTGTAGCGTTGAGAAATGCAACACTGTTTGAAGATGTGCAACAAGCCAAAATGGAAGCAGAAACAGCCAGTAAGCTGGCCGAAAAAGCCAATGAAGCCAAGAGTGCTTTTCTTTCTACAGTCAGTCATGAACTGAGAACACCATTGACTTCTGTACTTGGTTTTGCCAAGATCATTAAAAAAAGACTGGAAGAAAGAATTTTCCCGCTGATTGATAAATCAGATGCAAAAATAGAAAAGGCCGTGAACCAGGTTTCTGAAAATCTTCATGTGGTAATATCAGAAGGCACAAGACTTACACATCTTATTAATGATGTATTGGATTTGGCAAAAATTGAAGCAGGCAAAATGGAGTTTGCACAGGAAAATGTTTCCATGGCTGAAGTGGCCGAAAGAGCCATTGCTGCCACTACTTCGCTATTCGATCAAAAAGCTTTGACACTGATCAGAAATATTGATACTGATCTTCCTGAAATTACCGGTGATAAAGACAAACTGATACAGGTAATGATCAACCTGATATCCAATTCTGTAAAATTCACCGATGAAGGTTCTATAACCTGTAGTGTAAAAGTGGTAAAAAATGAAATCATTGCCAGCATCACCGATACAGGTATTGGTATTGCACCGGATGATTTTGGTGCGGTGTTTGAACAATTCAAACAGGTGGGTGGTGATACGCTGACCGATAAACCAAAAGGAACAGGCCTGGGCCTTCCGATCTGTAAAGAAATAATCGAACATCTTGGCGGAAGGATATGGCTGGAGAGTGAAGTAGGCAAAGGCAGTATATTCTCCTTTGCGCTACCCATTGAAAAAGCAGCAGTTACCGAAAGACCATTACACCTGGATGACCTGGTGAAACAATTAAAAGAACAGGTGGCCCATTCACAATTGAATATAATCGGCATGGCGTCACATATTCTTATTGTAGATGATGATGATTCTATCCGCTCCCTTTTGCACCAGGAACTCGGAGATGCCGGTTACCAGATTGAAGAGGCCAGTAATGGAAAAGAAGCCCTGGAAAAAGTGCGGGCCAATCGACCTGACCTGATCATTCTTGACATCATGATGCCGGAAATGAATGGATTTGATGTGGCGGCTGTATTAAAAAATGATCCGTTGACAATGGATATTCCTATTATTGTATTATCGGTGGTACAGGATAAAGCAAGAGGATTCCGGATCGGTATTGACAGATACCTGACCAAACCAATCGATACAGGTCTTTTGTTTAATGAGATCGGCAGTTTACTGGAGCAGGGTAAGTCAAAGAAAAAAGTAATGATCGTGGACCAGGATGCCGGTGCGGTAAAAACATTGACAGATGTGCTGACCACCAAAGGATACGAGGTAACGGAGTCTGTAGAAAAAGAGCTGGTAGAAAAAGCGATCGCCCATCAACCGGATATAATTATTATCAATTCAGCATTGAGCGGCAAACAGGATATTGTGCAGACATTACGTTTTGAAAAAGGGTTAGAGAATGTTTTGTTTGTGGTGTATCAGTAG
>JANMLJ010000150.1:0-14165 GCA_031372465.1 Chitinophagaceae bacterium
CACCAGGTGTCACAGGGTTAAGAGTCTCCATGCGTCGTAACGGTAGCGGTGGCATTTCTCCCTGCATGACTACCGGTTTTGGTGAAACAGAAGATTATATAGTCAACCTGACAACCGTTTCATCCCGCAGTGCAGTAAGTAATATACCAACTGATAACAATAGTAAATTTGAAACAGTAGTTAGGGTCAGCCCTAACCCATCTGAAGGGATTTTTACTATCTCATTACCGAAAAATAATCAGGTTGTTTTTTATGATGTAGTTGATTTGAATGGCGCAGTTCTTCAAAAGCAAAATATAGCAGGTAATAGCGTTTTTAATATTGATATTACCAATAAATCAAAAGGATTGTACCTGTTACGTATTACAGACCAATCAGGCAAGCAAAAAACATTTAAGTTATTGAAGAATTAATCCGGGTTTTCTTATCAGTTCCTCTAAGCCGCCATCCAGGTAACTGGGGCGGCTTTTTTATGTTCCGTTGACTAACTGAAAATTCGCTCCGCAGGTGAATTTTGATAAATAATCAATAAGGCATAGTTCTTTACTATTCATTAAAAAGATGAGGCTGTCTCAAAAGTAGTTTTAACCACAAAGAACTCAAAGAATTCGCAAAGGGCCACAAAGATCAAACAATTCAATAGTAATGCTTTGTGTACTGCCTTTTTTATTTGGTGCACTTTGTGTTTAGTTTTTTTTGCTTTGAGACAGCCTCCTGTTAAATTCCAGAACCAATTGCTGGTAGTAGCTGTATTCATTCGAATCTTCTTTACCTTTAAAGTAGTATTTTTAAAAAACTTAGCTATGCGTCAATTATTCATTGTTATACTCATCAGTATCAGTACCAGTCTGCTGTCACAAACAAAGGAAATAGCTTTTAAAAGTCATAGTGGCAATATGGCTAATTTCATTATTGCGCTAAACAACGAGTTGTTCAATAGTGAAGAATCAAATTTTGGTTTACCGACAGAAAAAATATCTTATCGGCTGGATAGTGTGATTTATCTATCTGATTCGGTTTCAGTGCTGGTAAAAAGGGAGTATCGCCAGCCCTACAATGGACCAGGGAAAACCGCAAAACTATGGGGAGTGAAAAAGGATACATTGTACAAAGACCCTCTGTTTGGGAGAAAACATTCATTGGACAGCATTAAAACAATTTTAAAAACCGGTGGGCAATATATTAACCCCGTTAATAAAATGATTTTTATCGGGTTTGATAATAAAAAGAGTAAAAAAAATATTATCCTTCCTGTTACTTTTAAAAATGATGACAACAATAATTTGCCTTTTGATGGGAAAGTATTTTTGATGCTGGGTGCGATTCTGGTTCTTTCACTGTTGGGCGGATGGTTTTCCTGGAAATATTACCAGCCACAATTACAAAAAGCATAAGATTTTTTTTCTGATAAACAACCCATAGCATGAAAAGAAGATCAGCACACAGTTTTACTTCTTTCTTTGCTTTTCTTTGTGTGGTCTTTATTCCTTTCCCCTTTAATAGTACAAAGGTTCAACTTTTTATTACTGATTTTATTTTCGGTAAACCGATAAGGTTTCTTGCCAGCAATGTATTTGATATAAAACTGATCAGTACCAGGGTTTATTCGGATTCTGTTTCTATGTATATCCTCGTAATGCTTTTTCTTTTACTTGCACTGTTTATCACTTTATTGTTACAGGTAGTGAAGAAATGGCCTTTGTACCAGGAAAAAATTCTTAGCATATTTTACCGACTTTTTGTTTACTACCTCGCTTTGCAGTTATTAAAATACGGAGTTGATAAAATATTTAAGAACCAGTTTTACCTGCCGGAGCCCAATACACTCTTTACACCGATCGGGGAAGCAGGGAAGGATCTTTTATACTGGAGTTCGATGGGTACATCACATTTCTATAATATTTTTCTCGGTTCGCTGGAATCGCTGGCAGCTGTATGCCTGCTTATCAAACGAACCAGGCTGATTGGTTTGCTCTTAAGTGCGGCCATAATGATTAATGTGGTGGCTATAAATATCGGGTTTGATATTTCTGTAAAACTCTATTCACTCTTTTTGCTTTTTCTTTCGGCATATCTGCTCACACCCTATTTTGCCAGACTGTATCAATTACTCACCCTGCGAAAAATAGATTTCGTTTATACTTCACCTGATACTACCGGGTTGTTTAAAAATTCTTTTGCAATACATTTTATAAAATGGCTGGTTGCCGGACTTATTTTCCTGGAAGCTTTATATCCTTTTATTGTATCAAAAAATTTTAATGGCGATCTGGCAAAGAAACCTTTTCTGCATGGAGCATACCAGGTACAACAGGCTATTGCGGGACCAGATACACTTGATCTAAGTAATTCACCGGTAAAACGATTTTTTATTCATCGCGATGGTTATATGATATTCCAGGACCAGGATGATAAAATGATGGATTATAAACTAAGTTATGATATAGCCAACTCACATTTGATCATAACCGATTATCAATTGCAAAAAACTATTATGCAATTCTCCTACCTGTCAACTGACAGTATTTTAAGGTTACAGTATTTCAAGGATCAAAAAGATTTTCAGTTGACTGGCAAGGCAATTAATTGGAGAGAATTGCCGGCACTTCAAAAAGGCTTTCACTGGACATCAGATGGTCCTGAATAAGCGTCCCCTTTCTTTTTTTCATTTAGTATATAGATTTCGCTAAATATTTGTTTAGGAAATCATAAGATATCCGGTTGCTGATTATTTTTTTCATAAAACTTTGTTGTAACGTGTTCCGGGTATTTGCAGTAATAACCCACTAACGTAATTTTCACTTCTCCCGGAAAGTATACGGGTTAAAATAAATGCCTATACATTTTTTCTACTCTTAATCAGCAATTATAACACTGGTTATATCGAAGTACAATGAATAAATTTCTGTTCACCGACGGCACGAATGGGGTGGTAGAAGTACAGTCGCTGGAAGAACTTGAAATCCTGGTGGATAATGCCATACAGGTTGATAAGATTAAGGTATGGCTTTTCAGCAGTAATGAATGGATAAGTTATGCCGCTTTCCGTAAACAATACCCTCTCCTTACCAGGAAGGTAAAACCAGTTGTATTCAATGAAATGGTTGATGCAAACAATTCTAACGCAATACTTCGGACAGACTATAAACAACCCCCACAAAAAAAGAAGCACTGGATTAAAAAATATTTATTCCTGGTAGCAGCAACGGCCGGTATTTTTCTTGTTTTCAATTTCACAAAAATAAAATGGGAAAAAGCTGAGCCTTTAAATACCAGCGCTGTAAGACCCGCCAATGTTCCGGAAATGAATATCGATTCATTGATTGAGGAAATTGAGTATACAAGAGCACAGCCGTTAGATAGAAATACAAGAAGCAATCTCCGCCTCCGAAATACCTGGCCAGAAAGAATTCTGCTGCAATTATTGGCAGCAAGGGAAATGAATGGTTCATCTTCCCGTTTTTTTAATGTTACAGTATCAGTTGATAATACTACAGGCTTTAATCTTGATAATGCGGTCGTCAAATTATGTGTTTGGAACGCTAAGCGTGTTGTTCATACTGATACACTGCAATTCAGCAATATAAGGTATGATAAATTAGCAGCAAGAGAGCTTAGCAATCGTTATAAGGGTGATAGTATTTCTATTGCATTTGAATCCATCAGGGCTAAAGCTTTTAATTTTTGTTATTCGGCGTCAACAAAAAATAGTTCAGGAAATTATAATGACAGGTGGTTTTGCAGATAATTATTAGTTACTAATTCTAAAGCTCAAATATGGCACTCTATTATCTTCCCGTACTTATCAGAAGCGACCGATACTTTATTGCAAGATTGGAACGGGCAAACAGCATTTTTCAGGAAACTGATTTCAACTTTGTTGTTCATGCAGAAGACCGGGTATTAACTCCTTTGCTGACTATTGAAGACCCGGGAAAGATTGTGCTCAACCAAATGGCACCATCCGACCGGCAGGATATTCCGCTCCGGGAATGTCATATTTCATTAAGAAGAAATCAAAATGATGTAGAGTTAACTATAAAAAAAAATTCAACATTCAATGTTGAATCCTTTCAAGATGAAGAAACAGGTTTGCGGTTAGATTACTCAGCTGACCAGAAACGGGTTACGATCGGGTATTATAAATACAGGGTAGAGCAGGCTTCGATTCAATTGAAAGTAACTTTTGAGCATACGGAGGAAGAAAAATATTCCGGCAATTTCCAGTTTTCAATTGTAAAAGCTAAAGAATGCCAGCGGGTAGTAATAGATTTTGGCAGCGAAGCCAGCCAGGTAGGATATAAAAATTGCGGTCCGCAATCTGCCATAGTTCCTTATGATATTATGGAAAATATTGTCAGCCAATTGAACCTGACAGATAATGACAAAGAACGAAGCAGAGAAGATTTTTTGAATAATGAAACTGGGCAACATATGTTGTACCGTTCTTTTTATGCAGTCAGGAAAAAGATCAGCCGGGAAAAAAGAAAAACCTTTCCGTTCAACTTCACCAATGATTTGGCCAATGATGAAATACGATTATTTATTACCCGGCGGGAAGTAGCAGCAACCCAGCTTTCATTCCGGGAAGATTTTGAAATCATTCCCAACCTGAAACTGGGTATAGAAAAAAGTTTACAGCTCTCACTCGGGGATACTACCGAAGACTATAGTATCCGATCACACAAAAAAGAACTTATCAGTGCAGTGCTATTACGTATACTACGTTTAATGATAAGCACCAAACCCTCCTTTCAGCAAGGAGGTATTATTGTTACATTGCTGGTGCCTAATATCTATACCCAGCATGATGTATTTGACATGCTAAATGAGTTAAGAAACCAAACTGGTAATGTATTGAATTCACTCGGTATTACAAATGACACACTATATATTGAATACGAAACAATTTCTGAAAGTGATGCTGCTTTTATGGGTTATCAGCAGACCCACGCTGATGAAGTGCAACTGGCAAACGGGGAAATTGCTTTAGTAATTGATTGCGGTAAAGGTACTACTGATATTTCCATGTTACTCGCTGATGATAATGAAAACTATTCGAGTTTTTTCCGAACCGGATTTGCCGGTGCAGGAAATGTTTTGCTCTATGGATTTGCGGAGGACTTTCTCACGTTAGTATTAAAAGCAATTCCGGGAAATAACGATATCTCTATAAAAGATTTTATCAGACGTCACCTGCTGAACCAGCATTTAACTACCGATGTATTGAATTTTATTCAACTGATGGAAGATCAGAAAAAAAAGTTTTCTACACTACAGGCAGTAAGTATAACGGAGTTTGCACAACTTACGGAAAATTCATATAGCACAGAAAGAACGATAGGCAGTCTTTATAAAGATCAATCTACTTTATTACAATATACGGAAGCAATCCTGAAAGACAGAAGTATAAGATGGGATGATGAAATCACCGGTATCATTAATAAAGCAACTGATTGCCTGGTGCATTGCATCATCGCCAGTATAAAAGATGTTATCACCAGGGATGTTAAGAAAAGAATAAAGACAGTAATGCTGAGTGGAAGGGCCTTCTATTTTGATGAGTTACGGATAAAACTGGCAAAAGAGCTGACAGCTTTGCTGGGTACAGCAATAAAAGTAAAAACCGTGCCACCTGGCAGAGCATTGAATAATAAAAATATTGCTATTCACGGAGCTTTCAGCGGAGCTTATAAAATCACCGACTTTACCGGCATCCCGATAGACAAAAAAGAAGGATTGTCAAAGAATAATGACGTGCTGAATAACAATATGTACCTCTACCGGGGTATAAAAATAGAACCGGGTAATGATATTTTATATAATGCATCGGTGGTGCGCAGGAACAACCAGGAATTAAAGGCTTTTAAAAACAAAACGGTTGATATTTATTTTACAAGGGATAATATTTACCTGCGATTAATGGAGAACCAACGTGTAAAAGATGTGCGGTCGCTGTATAGTATCCTGACAACTGTTACTGAAACCTATTCGCCGATACAGGACATGAAAGCCATTTCCATGTTTCCGGCCTACTCCGGTGAACTGGCTTCTGTAAACACATTGTATGCTGATGTAATGAAAGATAAAGTTTCATTGGCCGTAAAGCCAGTTAAAAAAAGACAGGGCATTTTTAATTTCTTCCATTTTTAAGATTAATTGGACGATTATGCGTTATAAATATTTTATTTCCTTTTTATTACTGTTAAAAGCAGTAAAGCCTTTTGCACAGCAACCTGATGCAAAAATTATACGGATTGTGGATACAATGACCGTACAGGAAAAAGCAAATCGATACCCGGTACTACTGAAGTCAGAACTAGATTCATTGATTAAGCAATTCAATATGAGTCAGCCCACGGAAATTATTCAACAACCCGAGAAAGCGACTGTCAATGACATCAATTTATATTTAGTAGCAGGAATTATTGCCATTATTATATTGCTTGGATTTGTTATTTATCTTTTTTTCCGGTATCAGCAAAAAATCAATCAGACTTTTGCCAGCATGAATGAAAATTCCAACAGATCTGAATCCCCTTCATTGAATATTCTTTCACCAACAACAAAAGATAGAAAAAGTAAAGCTTCACTGCCATTGTTGGAAAATAAAATTAGTGAGCTTACCGTAGAGCTACATAAACTTTCAAAAGAGAAGGAAGGATTGAACAGGGTTATCAAAGAGTACAACGGTATTCAGCACGAATATGATTCACTGCGTCATAGTTTGCAACAAGCTTACAAAGTGAAAAATTATCCCGGTTTTGATAAAACAAAAGATGAAACAGTTGCTATGCAGGGAGTGTTACAAACAGAAAATGCTGTTGCTGTTTATGCCTATGAGAAATTTCTAAAACCCATACTGGCTATCACCGATGCGAATAAAAATAACCCCGCAAAACTAACTGATGAAGATCAGGAAAAAGTAGTAAACCTATTGGTTTCTTTATCCTTGTTGCATATTGAATATTTATACCTGCGGGTTAATGATCTCTCCATCGGCGGAAAAATGGTGGAAAGAATTCATGGGCTTAGTAAAGGAAACGGGATTGACGTCTCTTTACTGAAAAAATTAAATACAGAATCTGGCAGCAGGGCGCTGGTAATAAAAATGGCCTTAAATAAAGCCGGGCTTCGCCAGTTGTCTTATCCTGTATTTGATGAAACGAATCTGAATAATCAATAAACAGTACCATGTTGAAATTTCTGACCAGCCTTACTTTTCTTTATGCTTTCGTCATTGTATTACTGCTATTGTATGGATGGTACTATTATAAAAATTTTATCAAAAACGGTTACCAGCAAAGAAGATTCCCTGTTGTATTCTTCTTAACCGGGCTTGCTTGTTTTTCTTTTTTATATAGTAATATTAATGCTCCTTTGTCGCTGAAAACTTTCAGCAATCTGGACCATCATTTTATCCGCCATGATGGGTTTAGTGTTTCCGGATCCATTGAACTGGGAAGAACCGATACCGTTAATTACAAGGGAAATGCGTTTAATCGGTTTTTAATTAATAAACAAAGCAAGCAGTTACAGCTGATATCAACTTATTCTGAAGAACCATTTTATACATCTTCGGGTAATTCGTATAAATTATTATCGGTCAATTATCCTGCGGCCAATCATACTATTCAGTATAAAATTGATTCAATATCGGTTAGCATAAAAGCAATTGCTGACAGCAGTTTTGAATTAAGGGTCAATGATAATGTAGTTGCCCGCACACCTAAAGTGATAAAGAAAGGCATTGATTCCTGGAATATCTTCAAGGATGATATCGATTTTATAAATACAGCCTGGTATACCAATGAGCAATTACTGGCATCGCTTAGAAATATTTTATTGTTGCGGGATGATGTTTCTAAAAATGGGGCAGGGGCGCTTACATTCTTTTTTTCCGGGCAATTATTTCACCAGGCTAGTGCAATTAAATATGATGAACGATTAATCCGGATGGACAGTATTGCATTCCAGGCCAACCTTGCTGATAAAAGCACCATTGCCTGGGGAATTGGTTTTTTGGATAATAACAAAAACCAATTCAATGTAAAATACCTGGGTAAGGATAGTTTTGCATTACTAAACCGTTACCCGGTTGCTTATCCTCTCTCAGAAGAAAATAAGGGTGATTGGAGTAAACATACAGTGAATAAATTCATTGTATCAGATGAACGTAGTATACTGCAACTGCCACCTGTATTTACCGAAGGTTTTTTGTTTGCCCCTTTTAATGGCGATAGTAGTATTGATTTTTCCCCGGTATTACTTAATTACCAGAAAAATAATGCGAATGGACCATTGCAACTTAAAGCAACATATATTAATGGTTCAGGCTCGCTTATTACTTCTTCAAATGGGCAATTAATTATTCCTGCATTGGCTGCTAATTTTAGCTGGCTATTTTCTATCCAGAATTCTTTTAACTGGAATCTTGGCGGTGCGAATTTATCTGCCAACCAATGGCAGTTAATCATCTTCCTTTCCTTGTTGTTTTATTTTGGTTTGGTACTACTCAGTTCATGGCTGCACCCCGCCAATTTACTCAGCTGGATATGGCAGATACTCACTTGTGTTACGCTCGTTTTACTTTGCACCCGCTTTTTTTTATACTGGCGTTATAAAAGTTTTCCACCCTATGAAGGAATGGACCTGGCATCCGTACAACAACTAAATAGCTTTTGGAACTTTGGTATAATTGTTTTTGTAACCATTCTTTTAGCAATAATTTTTGGGTTTAGTTTCCTAAAATATATTTATATCCTTGTTCGTCAAAAAGCAGCTTTAGCTGTACAAAAATCATTCAATCATCAGGTTGACGATCAAAGAATCAGTATACCGGGAAAATTGACCAGTATCATCAACAGCAATAAACTGGTAAAGAAAATTGGAAGCAGGGCTACTTTCTTTATTGGTTGGTTATTAGTACTTTTCGGTGGTGGTGGTTATGCTGCTTTTAATAATTTTAATCCCACTACCTGCCGTCACCTGGCTATTATACTGGTGATGCTTTATTTTGTATTTATTTATTTATCGTACCGACATTCACCGTTGGTTACTTCAGTAGAAAAAAGTTGGTGGAGTATCAGTACCGGGAAAATAGCTGATATACTAATCAACAATCCTGTCAAAGTATTACTTTCCGTCAGTTTACTGGGATTATTTGCTTTTATAGATATTGGGTTTGCAATCATTTTCCTGAATTTTCTCCTTTTTAATGAAGCATTTTTATGCATCAATTATGCCATTGCAGGTTTGTCTGCAGGAAGTAAAAAAAATGCTGCTTTTTTTGGTTTATTTGGAAGTCTGTACCTCTTGCTATTTGCCATCAATCTTGTAGTTGGCCCTTATATTTTCAAATACCTGCTGGTACTTCCTCAACTGCTCTATTTGGTTGGGTATATACTTTTTGCTTTATGTATCTCTTATACAATTATCCGTTTATTACACCATTTTACCGCCAAACGAAAAGCAATTACTGGATTTGCTACTTCTCTTTTCTTATTTGTTATTGCATTTCTATTCTTTCCAAAAGAAAGAATTCTGGAGAAAGCAGCTATCACAAAATATAGAATTGATGTGATGACGATGCCGGTTGATAAAGCTATTGAAATAGCCTACCAGGATGGTAAAACCTATAAACCGGTAATAAGGGCGGCTCAGAATCAATGGTTCATCAATACATTTATTTATGAAAAAAATAATGCGGCTGTAAATTCAGCCGGATTTAATTTATTACCGCATGCACCTCAAAATAAAGGTGCCAAATACAATGCGCAGGCAACCGACCTTGTTGCCAGTCGTTTTTTGATTGCTGAACATGGAAAATGGTCAGTACTATTATTTGTTTTACTATTGTTAGTGCCTGCCACTTTACTGTCTTCATTCTATAAACTCTATCCGGATTTTACAAATCGTACCAATACTAATTATCCCATTATCACAGCTGGGTTCTCTTTACTCAATTATCTCCTGATAACTGCCTTGCTGGTAATATTGGCTGCAACAGGCCGTTATATTTTCTTTGGACAGGATCTGCCATTTGGAAGTATTTTAAGCAAACAGTCAATTTTGTTTCCATCTATGATAATTGTTGCTGTTGTATTGTTATTTAAGAACATTCCATTAGAACAGTATCCAAACAGGAGAAAAATAATACCAGCGTCATTGGTTTTTGCAGGATTGGCACTTTTATTATTTCTGGTAAAACCATCATTCAATAAGGATAAGGAATTTGGTATGTCTGGATTAGCAAAAAATATGGATGCTTTTATTGAAGTAAGGCTACAACCCATCTTCGATTATCTTGATTCTTCAAAAGCTACGAAGCGGTTGTCAATGACTAAAAAAGATCAATTATTCACCGACTCTCTACGAAAGTTATTGGCCGCAGGTTTTATGGATGATGCCGGAAAGTATTTTACAAAAGAAATTGAATCATATGCCAGAAGCAGCTTTTCCCGTCACCTGGACCAGAACAGGATGTTGTATCTCGATTTATATACTGGCAAACCTCAATTAGCGGTGAATGAAAATTTTTTCCGTATTGAACCACCACCACATTTACAACAATTCTGGAGTGGGAATGTTTTTAGTGACAGCGCTGATTATACGATCAGTATGTGGAATACTGGTGATGCATCAGTTGTCACAAAGAGAATAAGCCTTGCTTCTTCAGAACAAAACACTGCACTGATCAACGGCCTGCAATTTAGTTTTAAAGCATCGGGGGATGACAAAAAAATAAAACAGCTTTGTTTGATGAACCTATCAGGATTGTCTGTAATAATTAAGAAAGAGCAGGATATTATTAAGCTTGGTGCTAATGATACATTGCTACTGCATAATCCGGACAGGATTCGTATTCTTGATCCGGCAGGCAACGATAAATTGTTGGTGATTCAACCGGATGCTTTTATGAAAAATTATTATGTTAATGGTAGCCGATTTTATCTTTATCCGATGGGTAATGATTTTATCTGGGCCAGAAACTTTGCAGAAAGCGTTTCGTCTGAATATACAGCCAAAGGGCTGACTACTAAAAATGCATTTATTTCTTTGAACGCAATGATGATGGATTCTTTGTGTGCAAAAATAAAGACAATGATGAACCAGGATACTGCTTATAAAAAAGGGGCAGAATATGGTATTTGTATAGCAGATGGTAACGGACGTTTAATTGCGATGACAGATTTTATTAAACAAATGAACCGGCCTGATCCAAATGATAAAGCAGCATTTAATAAAGTGATACGTGGCGATAATGGATTTGTTTCTCAGTCTTTATTAAGAAAACAGATTGGAAATATCAATTTATTACGCATGAATCCCGGTCCCGGATCTACCTTAAAACCAATTGTGTTTACTGCTATTGCATCGCAGTTAAACCTTGACTGGGATGCTTTTGCTGCTGAAGGTTTTTCGGCAAAGCAGGAATTTTTTGGTGGCGAAAAAGTAGCCGGGTATGATTTTGAAAAAAATAATGGCCGGATTTCTTCCGTGGTAGATTATTTGAGGTATTCAGATAATTATTATCATTCCAACTTATTACTCCTTGGTTCTTATTCCAGGCAAAGTCTTCAGACCTTATTAGCACAGCATTTTGCTACTCAAAACCCTGATGCCGGTTTACACTGGCCATATTTTAGTTACAAGGGAAAACAATATTGGTTGAGTGGATTTGAAAACTGGCCGGGTTATATAAATGGCAAAGCAAATTTTGGTTCCGACAGTTCATTCGTATCGGTGGGTTTGTTTAGTAATTATGGGATATATACCTATCGGAATGGAAAAGGAGCTGATAAGTTCACTTCTCTCTATGATTCATTATTGTTCCGTGACTCCTATAAAAAATCAGGATTTATTTTACCAGAGTATGCGTTGTTTGATCAAAAGGGAACAGGTATGGATAATGGCAGGCCGAACGAAGTATTCATGTCTTCATTTCGTGGCCATGTAAAAGGAAGCAGCCAGGTAATGGTGCCACCGGTTAAAATGCTGGATGCATTTGGTAAACTGATAAGTCAGAATCGCAATTATGCATTAACGTTAAATCCCGGGGCAACCGAAAATGTTTTCAACCCTTTTAGTACGGATAATGGCGTTAGTTACAACCAGTATCTTTCTATAATCAGGGAAAAGGTATTTACAGGATTGAAGCAGGTTTTGATTAATGGTACTGCGGCACGCTTAGGTGCTATACTGAAAGATGGTTCTCCTTATTATTACTATGCAAAGACAGGTACAACCGGTGATGATGATTCAAAAGCTAAATCAAAACTATTTGCTATTATCATTTCGCAGAAGGATGTGACGGATCCTGATTTTAATTTTCGAAACAATAAATTCTATACTATCTATTTTACGTCGCAGAATGGACCGGCAAAACAGAATGAAGAGTTTCAGGCGGCCGTTATTAAATTTGTGCAGCAGTCGGCTGGTTTCAATAAATATATGAAAGGGAAGGATTAGCGATTTTCTTCCATTGGCATGGTAAGTACTTTCTCCACCGGTATCATTTCTCCATTCATACACATATAATAAGGTGATTCTTTACTTATTTCCAGTAATAATTCGTTTTCTATTTGTGTAAGGTCCTTTAAAAAATTATTCACAGGAAGGGCCATCCTTTTAAGGCACATCCCCGTTTCATGATAAAAAAAGGAAAATTCTGCTTTGATGAAGGACACTTCTTCCTGAAATATTACTACGGTTCCTTCTACTTGCTTCCTGGCCTCATCATACGAATTTTTGAGAAATGAATTAATAGACAGCTTATTTTCAATCAGCATAGTTGGCTGTACAACACTAATGGCAGTAGTCATAATAATCGCTTTTGCAGTTATACCCTTAATTTCCGTGCCAGAACTGCTGAAATAATGGTGGTGAACTAATAAATAGGTACTTGTCGCAGTAAACCCAAAAAAACAATTTTAAAAATTGGAACTTTTAATTTTCTTACTATTTTAAGGATGATGAATTAGGTAAAACAGGTTATTTAGCCCATTCCCACTTGCCCCATTTGGCAATTTCAGGAATTTTTTCCCCGCTTTGATTTATTATCAGCAGCATTTTTTCCGTTGATGCGATTTGTGAGAAATAAAATAACCCGCAATGGGATACATTCAGTTACTAAACCATTTTATTTTAAAGCCATCATCATACCGGTGGCTCAATAGTTTTTCAATCACTTTGGCAAGCTTTAATAGCTTTAAGTAAAGCCTACCTGTCAACTGAAGCACCTTTATTCAATACTTCATAATTTTTAATAATATCCCTGGTACAGATCTCCAGCCATTGTATTGTTGTATTTGTTACTATTGCTGGTAAATCGTTCTGCCACCCCGAATGCTTAAAGATTTTTGCATCCATGCATCGGTAATACCAATTATAGTTAATAAATATGCCTAATTTTTGAACCACAATAGACACATAATAACACATAAGAAAAGCACATAGAAGACCCTATGTGTTAACCTATTGTTTCCTTATTCCTATGTGGTAAAAGCAAAATGATTCTTTAATTTTATTGTACTACCTACAAAGTATAAAAGGTATAATAGCATCCATCAACAGGAAATTAATAGAATTGTGCGTGGCCCAGGTATCAGACGCTGTTTTTTCCTGACCATTTCTTTTGAATCATACACACAAAAAATCCTTCCGATTTTCACCGGAAGGATTTTTATATAGTAAAAAGCAAATTTTTATTAGTTTTTCTTAACTGGGTTGTTTTTATTTTCCAGAACCCATGCATCAAAAGCTTCTTTGGTTAGTACTTCGCCAGTTATTTGTACAGTTTTTGGCTGTGTAATGCCTGCAATTTGCACATATACATCTTTAGTAAAAGGAGATGCAGCTGCTGCATTATATGCCACTTTCAATGAAACGGTTTTTCCTGGCATAATAGGGTCAACTATCTTTTCAGGGGTAGTACAACCGCAACTGGCCCAGCTGTTTTCAACTACAAGTGGTTTATCACTTGTATTCGTGATCTTGAATTCATAAGTAACCGGCGTGCCAGCAATAATTTTTCCAAAATCATGTTTTTCAACGTTGAACTTGGCAACATCTTCAAATTTAGGAGTAGCTGGCTGTGCCATTACCGCAAGACTAAAAACAAAAGCAGCAGCGAATAAAAAAATCTTTTTCATGGTTTTTAATTT
>JANMLJ010000156.1:0-9454 GCA_031372465.1 Chitinophagaceae bacterium
TTAGCCCTTAATTTCAACCAACTATTTCTGCAGATGATGGACCAGTGCAGGAATAAATTTTAAGATAAGATCAATATATGGAAAAAATAAAAATAGCGACAGCACAATTTGAAAATAAAAGCGGGGACAAAATTTATAACCTTTCAGTCATTGAACGCCTTGCTAAAAAAGCCGCACAAGAAGGTGCTGCTATTATTTCATTTCATGAATGTTCTATCACCGGTTATACTTTTGCAAGAAACCTGTCAAAAGAACAACTACTTGACCTGGCAGAGATTATTCCTGACGGAGAAAGCGTTTTAACGCTGACCCGGATAGCCAAAGAAAATGACATCGTTATGCTGGCAGGGTTATTTGAAAAAGATGCCAGTGATAATTTATTCAAAGCCTATGTATGCGTTGATAAAAACGGGCTGGTGGCTAAATACAGAAAGCTGCATCCATTCATCAATCCCTATCTGACGGCGGGAAATAGTTATTGCGTTTTTGAAATACATGGATGGAAATGTGGAATTTTAATTTGTTACGATAATAACATTATTGAAAATGTGCGGGCTACAAAGCTGTTGGGAGCAGATATTATTTTTATGCCTCACGTTACCATGTGTACGCCATCCACCAGGCCAGGTGCAGGTTTTGTTGATCCAAAACTTTGGGAAAACAGGGAGACCGACCCAACTGCTTTACGTTTAGAATTTGATGGTATGAAAGGAAGAGATTGGTTAATGAAATGGTTGCCTTCAAGAGCTTATGACAATGGGATTTATGTTATTTTCTCCAACCCAATAGGTATGGATGACGACCAGTTAAAAAATGGTTGTTCCATGATTATTGACCCATTTGGTGATGTTATTGCCGAATGCCGTTCATGGGAAGATAGTTTTGTAACTGCTACGATACTACCAGGCAAACTTGATCAGGCAGGTGGAAACCGCTATATAAAAGCAAGGAGACCGGAACTGTACAAAGATATTATCGGGCAAGACCATAAACCGGAACAAAAAGTGGTTTGGATGAATACCCGCAAAAAGTAAACCTACTAACCAATCTATACAGCAGTAATCGTGATGTAATCCATGGTAAACATTTTTTTAATCCTCACATTGCCCCCTATTTCAGGTTTCCTGACAAAGGTATGACAGGACAAACAAGTGATTTCCTGCCATTCAAACTAATTTTGTTGCAAAGACCCTGCAGAAGAAACACAGAATAACTTACTCCTGCAAATCCTTTACTGGTTACCTGTAAACGCTAAAATTTATAATGCAACAATCCATTTTTTTTATACCAATATGATAAATTAAACAGCCCAATACATTTCACGCAAAGAACGCAAAGAAATGGAGACGCAAAGCATACAAAAGACTAATTAATATTTCACTTTGATATAATACCAATATGATAAATTTAACAGCCCAATACATTTCACGCAAAGAACGTAAAGAAAAGGCTGCACAAAGAATACATAAGACTAAATATTATTTCACTTTGATATTACTGCTATGTCTGTTGACTACTAACTTTTCTTTTAGTCAGCGTCAGGCACCTAAAACTGAACTATTAATAATTGGCACTATACATAACGGAAATAAACACTTTAACCATAAAACACTTTACAACAATATAAAAAAATATAACCCCGACATTATATTATGGGAACAAAGCGACGTATTCGAACCTGTGTTTGGGTTAAGAACAGCCTCATTCCTGAAAATCTGGAAGCCTGGAATAGAACAGTTAGCGTTGCAGAAGTATTCGCGGATTAATAAAAATTGTAAGATATTGCCGTTTGATACAGCTATTGCTTCAAGAAAAAAGTATTTACAACAAATGGAAAAAACAGGAGAAGCATTTTTTGACAGGCTTAATAATTCCAACATGTCTCCCGCAGATAGTATAGTTTATGCAGACTATGCCAATAAGCGAAATAATTTTTATGAATTTATTGTTGACACCAGTTTGCAAAGAATAAATAAAGCTGATATAATCGAAATATCAGGGAATTTGTATCACCTGGAAGAAAAATACATTCTGCCATTAGGAAAAAAATATATAGCTGATACTTTGCTACTAAAGCAATTTGAAGACGAATTAAAGTTTTGGATTGCCCGTAATAATTATATGGTCAAGCAAATAAAAAATTACGCAACGCAATATCCCGGTAAAAGAATTATTATTTTAACCGGTCTCAATCATAAATATTATCTTCAGGAAAAGTTACTCGAACAAAAAGAAAGTGCTATTAAAATGATTGAACTTGAAAGCGAATAGCCAACTATTCACACAACAGCTATGTTGAAATAATATACAATGAAATGAGCCATCCCGCTTATAGCGGGACCAATAGATAATGATTATTTAAGGCGAATTCCATGTGGCTAATTAAAACTAAAATAAACACATGAAAATATATATTATCGCTATAGCCTGCTTTCTTTCATTGACTATCTCTGGTCAAACTCCCAAAACTGATTTTGACGGTAAAAAATGGGAAGCGCCTTATACCCTGCCTATTCCAAAAGGCTGGGAAGTAGAACGTTTTCCCCTGCCCATTTCCTTTGCACCAGCAATAAAATATACGGGAGTTGAAGATATTCGATTTACTCCCGGATGGGGCAAAGTAAAAACTGATGAATACTGGACCTATGCTTTTTTATGGTACCTCGACGGCAATATAAGGCCAACAACAAAAATTGTCAACCAGCATTTAAAAGCATATTATACCGGACTTATTAAAAGCAATATTGAACAACGGAAAATACCTGCCGAAAAATTATTTACGGTAAAAACCAATATTAAAAAAGTGGTGGCGGATAAAGGAGATAGTTTAACTTTTCGGGGTACGATTTATATGCTTGATTATATGCAGCAAAAACCTATCACCCTTAACTGTATTGTTCATCTGAAAACCTGCCAGGGAAAAAATAAAACTTTCCTTTTCTACGAATTATCACCCAAACCTTATCCTGATAACGTTTGGAAAAGTATCGATCAACTATGGACTGAATTTTCTTGTGAAAAAGGATCGAAAACAAACTAAATTTCGCGCAAAAAAACAGAAAGAAAACACCACGTATAAATGCTATCAACGTATCAAATGAAAGCTGCTGCTGTAGAATAAATTAATAAAAATAGCCTGTCGCGTTTATTGCTACTTAGTTATTGTGTATAATATATGGCTCTCGTTTCACTCTGGTTTAACGTTTCTATTGTTTTAGGCGTAAGTAACCTAACTTCGCCGCGAATAAAACAAAATTCAACAATTTACCAATTCAAAATGAATCTCACCCCAACAAGGTTGGAAGTAATGGATTTCCTGGCACTGCAAATGGATAATATCCTGGACACTTACCTGACAACAATTGACAACAACTGGCAGCCTTCCGATCTTTTACCTGTTAGCAATAATGAAAATTTTTTACAGGATGTAAAAGAATTACAGTTAGAATGTAAAGAACTGCCCTACGATTACCTGGCAGTGCTCGTAGGCAATATCATTACCGAAGAAGCATTACCCACTTACGAAACATGGTTGATGGATATTGAAGGCATCGGAAAAAATAATACCAATGGCTGGGGCAGATGGGTTCGCCGGTGGACAGCAGAGGAGAACCGCCATGGTGATCTGCTGAATAAATATGTATACCTGTCAGGCCGTGTCAATATGCAGCAAATGGAAATCAGTACACAATATCTTATTGCTGACGGAGTGGATGTAGGCGCTGCACGTGATCCTTACCGCAACTTTATCTATACTTCTTTCCAGGAACTGGCGACTAATATTTCTCACCGTCGTACCGCTACAATGTCCAGGAAATTCGGGAACGATAAACTATCAAAAATATGTGGCGTTATTGCGGCAGATGAAGCCAGACATGCCAATGCATACAAGAGTTTTATCAGTAAAATATTTGAGATTGACCCCAGCGAAATGATGATCGCCTTTGAAGACATGATGCGTAAAAAAATTGTGATGCCGGCCCATTTCCTTCGTCAGCAGGGAGAAAAGATAGGCACTGCCTTTTCTCATTTCAGTGATGCGGCACAACGGTTAGGCATTTACACTTCGCTTGACTATACCAACATTTTAGAAAGCCTGATAAAGGAATGGGCTATTAAAGATATTACCGGCATCAGTGATGCTGCTGAAAGAGCAAGGGATTACCTGATGGCATTACCAGACCGTTTCAGAAAAATTGCAGAACGTACCGGTATAAAAGCCCCGCTGGAGTATGAATTCAACTGGATTACCCGGTAGGTATATGCGAAAAATTATTATTTCGATTCCTTCACCAGTTTTCTTAAAATCACCCACTGCTTCATAGCATCTCTTGCATCGATGGCAGGATACCCCATTAATTTAGCACCATCCGGAAAATTATTGATAACACCCGACATACCGCCTACCTGCACACCATTACCTAATGTAACATGATCGGAAATACAGGCCCCACCACCAATTACCACCCCATCACCTAAAGTAACTGACCCTGCTAAACCACTGGCGCCTGCCATAATACAGCAACGGCCCATCCTGCTATTATGACCAATCTGAATCAGGTTGTCAATTTTACAACCATCACCAACAATGGTAGAACTGAATTTTCCGCGATCCACACAACTATTGGCACCAATCTCCACGCCATTGCCAATTACAACATTACCTATATGCGGGATTTTGAGTAGTCCTTTTCCATCGGGAGAAGGCCTGAATCCAAAACCATCTGCACCAATAGAAACATTGGGGTGTAAAATGCAATAACTTCCAACTATACATCGCTCACGTATTACCGTACCCGACCAGATGATACAATTACTTCCAATGCTGGTATTATCCAGAATAGTAACATTAGGGTAGATGATGGTATTATCACCAATAATTACCTCTTTACCAATGTAACAACCGGCACCGATCTTACAACCATCTCCAATTTTTGCAGAAGCATGAACCACCGCCGATGGATGAATCTCCATTTCAAAAACCGGAGTTTCGCCAACAAACATTTCCAGTAATTCGGCCATGGAAATATCTGCATTCTTTACTTTGATAAGCGCCCTGTTATCCCCCGGCTCCAATGCAATGTCTTCATTGATAATGGCTGCACAGGCTTTAGAACTTTCCCAACGTTTTATATATTTTTTATTTCCGATAAAAGTGATCTGGCTGTCATGGGCATATTCCAACTGTTCAGGACCTGTAATGAGGGTAGTGGTATTGCCCACAACAACGCCCTTTATCACTTCATTAATCTGATCGATAGTATAACTTTTCATTCAATAAATAATATTTCCTGCATGATAAGAAATATTTGCGAAATGGTTTGATATAATTTATCCATCTTAACAAAAAAAACACATTACGCTCTGCAATGCAGTATGACATTTAAAAGACAATTCCTAAAACACCAGGAAGCCTTATTCCGATTAACCTGAATTCGGGGAGTTATTGAATATATTTCCAAATCAGTATCTTTAATCGGCTTACAATTCTGGCCAATTTTTTTCAACTATTGCTGCTGAACAAAAAGCACTATTCGTAAAGGACCAGTTCAATAAAAACGACTATATTTTAACAATGAAATTGAGTTATGAAAAAAAATAAACGAAAAAGACTGCTCCTGATTTTTTTTCTACAACTATTATTTTTTCCTGTTTATTCACAAAACAGGCTCAACATCGTATTGATATTTCCTGATAATATTGGTATTGGTGAAGTAAGTTCTTTCGGCGGCAGTCGCGGAGTGCCTACACCCAATATCGATAAATTAGGCGCTGATGGTATCCGCTTAACCAACTTTAATGTAGAATATTCCTGTACACCCTCCCGCATTGCCTTACTAACCGGCCGATATGCCACCCGCGCCGGAGATGACTATTATGCAGGCACTACTTTATGGGAGAATACCATAGCGGAATACCTGAAGGGCGAGGGATATGCTACTGCACTTTTTGGCAAATGGGACCTTGGCAGTGAAAATTGGCTGGGAAAACGGGAACCCACCAACCAGGGATTCGACGAATGGTACGGAATACCTAACACCAGCCATTATGCGCAATTTACTTCTATGAAAGGGTTTCCGAAAAATAAAGAAATTCCCTACATATGGGAGGGAGTGGCTGGACAAACTTCAAAAAAAGTTAAACCTTTTGATCTGGAAACGAGACGTACCATCGACCGGGAAGCTGCAGAAAGAGGCGTAAATTTTATACAAAAAAATGTGGAAAAAAGAAAACCATTTTTTCTTTTTTACCCGATGACACAACTTCATTTTCCTGCACTACCCCATCCGGATAAGACAGGTGTAACGGGTGCCGGAGATATGGGTGATGCAATGGCAGATGTTGATTACAATGTTGGTTTGATTCTAAAGCAATTGGAAAAATCGGGAATTGAAAAAAACACCCTGGTAATTTGGTGTACCGATAACGGTGCAGAAATGAGAAGACCCTGGCGGGGTTCACCGGGTCCCTGGAGAGGTTATTATAATTCAGCTATGGAAGGCGGCATTCGTACACCCTGTGTAATTCGTTGGCCAGGCCGGATTAAAAGTGGACAGTTATCCAACGAAATTATTCATGAAGTAGATTTATATGCTACCATTGCTGCAGCAGCGGGAGCTTCCAACATATCTACTAATGATCGCATAATTGATGGCATCAATCAGTTACCTTTTATAGAAGGAAAGCAACAACGATCAAATAGAGAAAGTGTACTATATCTGAACCGCACTGGTAATGTGATGGCCGTTAAATGGCATGACTGGAAGTTATGGTACAATTTTAAAACAGAAATGCCTGACCCCGATCCAGACAATCTTGTACGGCTTTTCGATTTACGCGTTGATCCGCAGGAGGAAATAGATGTAAAAGATTATTATCCCTGGGTGATTGGTATTATGGATTCTATAGTAAAAGAGTATGAGTTGTCGTTAGTTAAACATCCACGGGTTTCTGCCCAGGCCAATGCTGCAGATCCTTATCTGCCCCCACCCGGAGGTTCAGGAAAACTGATAGCCACTTACACACGTACAGATAGAGCGCCCATTGAAAAGCGGTCTGTTGCCCTTATTAATCCTGATTTTTCAGGAAGTTGGTCAACCACTAACACCAGTTCTGTTTCAGTTATTAATAGAACAGATAAACCCCCTGTTGCAACCCTGGGAAGTGGTTGGGGAGAAAAAATTTCCATATTACATCGCGGCGCTAATCTGGAAATAGAAAGGGTTGTATTTAACCCAAGGGAAATTCAACCATTACTTACTTACCATTATGCACTTGATGGATCCCCTGCAGAAAATACAATTAATATGGGTCGTGGCACAAAGCCGCTGATTTCAACTGCCAAATGGCAGGAAAACAGGTTGGTGATTACCACTTTATTTCCTTACCAGGATCCCAAAAATGGCGAGTGGCTTACAAGTAAAATGATACAAACCCTTTGGCTGGAAGAGCCAGCAACAGCGCCCTGGGAACCAGCTTTAATAGTAGAAACATTCAGAGAAGGTGTAGCAGTTGGTTTGTCATCAACTAATCGTACGATCTATACAAAAGGGTATAGATAGATAGATATTAATTTTCTTCTGTTGGGTTATGCAATGCTGTATTATACTGCATCAGGGTATGGAATGAAGTTCATTTTGGTATTATAATATCAGCAAATTACAGAAAGAAGTATTGCTATGAGAACTATCTGGTATCCGGCGTAAAATCAATAACAACTTGTATTGTAAAAAATCTAAACAGATCTGATAAATACAATAGAGTTACAATTCTTTATTTTAGTATTAATTTAATAAACCAATTATTTAAAACAATTTACACATGAGAAAAAAACTATTAGCGATACTATTAGTATCAATTCTTGGAACTACTGTAAAAGCACAAAAACTAAATAAATTCGGTGCTGATCTTGGTAAGAAATCAGTGTTAGGCAAAGAAATAAGAATCCCTTACACTTCTTTAACCAGCTACTATGGCTATATCGGCGGAGATAGTAAACCCGACGAAGAAAGAGAAGGCAAAAAATATTATTACTTATATGTTTGGATTCCTCTTGCTGCTCCCGAACTCGGTATTCGTATGATTTCCCCTGTTCCTGATAGCGAAAAAAAATCAGCCAGTGATTTCCAAAGCAGTAATTATGACGCAAATATTGCAGACAATACCAGCTATTTTGATACCTGGATCGCCTTTGATAAAGCTGCCGGAGTTCTTAGTGTAGCTGATATCAAAGCAAAAGCAAAATCTGCCAACTGGAATAATTTTGACAGAAATGATGATAGTGGCGAAATGCCCGCTAATCCGGGAGGAAGCAAATACAATTCATTAATGCGTATTACCAGTGAAGTAAGCAATCCTTTAAAAGCACTGACCGTTGGATTATATCGGATCGGATTTACCACGTTTAAAACAGGCGAAGTAAAAGGAGGTTTTCTTGCACAGATAGGAGCACCCATTAATATTCCCGGAATTGTTGTAGCTAATTCGTTGGAAGAACTACAAATAAAACTTAACGCTAACTAATAAGTAATTTTTACATTATTCAAAAAGAGGCTTTCTGAATTTTTGGAAAGCCTTTTTTATTTTAGTTTGTGTCCCGTACTGATATGCTTCAGGTTCTTGGCTAATGCTCAAAACCACTTTCCCCTCTTCCGGTCCCAGGTAGTAATGCCAATTTTAATCTGAATGCAATTACCAAATTTAATTTTTCCACATTGATTTTCTGTATCTTGAACTATGCCTAAAATATTTCAGTACCTGAATTTCATTATCCGCTTTTATACAAACGATCACCTTCCTGTTCATGTCCATGTTCAGCTTCAGGAACGGGAAATGAAAGCAGAGTTTGAAATATCAGGAGATATTGTAATTTTGTTATTCAAAAGGGTTAAGGGCAAGAAACCACTTTCAGAATCAGAGGCGAATGAAGTAGCCATATTTTTAAAAGCTAATTTTAAAAAGATAGTTTCTAAATGGGAAGCAGTATTCATATATCACAAAAAAGTAAAGTGCGAAGTCATCGCAAAAAAACTGAACAGGAAATAACACTTGTTTCAGCTAAGTATGTCCATGATTTTATTATCCAACTGACTTTTAGTTCTGATAGTTTAATGCACAAAACTTTCAAGGATTTTCTTCCCTTATTCCAGCAATATGTAAAAGGTGAAAATATGAAGTATTTTTCCCTTTCTAATTTTAAAAAATTCGTCGTTAAAAATGGAAATATTTATTGGGGCAAAGATGAAGATGTAATTTTTCCCACCAATATGCTTTTTGATTTAAATAAATCAAAAAAAGGTGAGGAAGAGATTTTATACATTATTTGACAGAAAGTCTTAAAACCATCTTCCCCTCTTCCTGTCCCAGGTGGTAATACCAATCTTAAACTGAACCGGGTTACGAAACTGGTTCGCTACAGAACCAACTACATATACACCAATTTTAAATTTTCCCA
>JANMLJ010000167.1:0-1657 GCA_031372465.1 Chitinophagaceae bacterium
TGATCGATGCATCCCGTTATGCCGGAAAAAAAACATTGACCACGCTCTATGCATTTACCCAGGAAGAATGGAATTTGTTACAACAAAAACTTACCATCATTGCCGGGGCAAGAATTGATAAACGAAATGATATTGCCGCAAGAGTAAGCCCAAGGGTAGGGGTAGCCTGGAAGCCCGATAGCAAATGGAAATTTACAGGCTCCGCAGGTTGGGGTTTCAAAGCGCCCGACTTCCGGCACCTATACCTTAATTTTTATAATGCCCAGATCGGTTATTCCTTATTAGGCAGTCAGCAATTGGGAGCAGAGTTATTGCGCATGCAACAGCAGGGATTGCTGCAACCCGGTGCAAACATCGCACCGTTTACTACTAACGTTGACCTGCAACCAGAAACTTCTTTTGGTGCACATGTTGGAGCAAAATATACCGGTAATAAATGGATCATTGAAACCGGTTTATTCCGCAATGATATCCAAAACCTGGTAGATGTATTTACACTTCCCTTTTCAAGAATAAATAACCAGGCCATCTTCAGTTATCATAATTTAAACAGGGTGTACACACAGGGATTTGAAATGGATATTAAGTATAAATTATCACCGGTCATCATTATTTCAGGTGTACCAGTTTCTCGATGCAAGAGATAAAGATGTGTTAGCGCAGATACAAAATGGAAAGCTCTATAAAAGGGATCCCGTCACCTTTCAAACAACTGCTGTAACAAGAGACGGTTATTTTGGTTTATTCAACCGGTCAAGGCATAGCGCCAATATCAAACTATTATATGAAGAACAAAAAAGCGGATGGAGTGTATATATAAGGAGTATGTACCGTGGCAAGTTTGGCTTTGGTGATGTCAATGGAAATAATATTGCGGATGATGAACGGGAAATGGTAAAAGGATTTATCATGACCAATATGGCCATTGCAAAATCACTTAAAGGAAATTTACAATTGCAGGCGGGTGTAGAAAATATTTTTGACTATACCAACCCGCAAAAATTACCCAATATTCCCGGGCGTTTATTTTTTCTCAATATCAATTATTCATTCGGGAAATTTTTTGAGCATAATAAAGAGATCAACACAGAGTAACAGAGTAAAGGAGTTACACAGAGAAATGAGTAACCATTTAACCTTCTCTGTGAAACTCAAATCCTCTGTTTCTCTGTGTTGAAAAATTTTTAAATAAATCAATAAACAATAAAAAATAAAAACATGAAGAACATTCTTATTTTCTCAACAATCCTTGCCCTTAGCATCTCAATGATTTCCTGTGATAAAGAGGATACGGTAACACCTTCCGTACCCATTACCAAAACAAAAGACATCACCGTTAATTTCAGCAGCGGAGCACCCTTTACATTTTTTAGTTTTAAGGATACTTCCGTTGTTTCCAACGTTGATTCCAGTTCAGCCAAATGGGATTTTGCCTTACGCCTGACCACTTTTTTAGTAAACGGTAATAGCAGTGGTCCTGGCAGTGGCGGTGTTATAGTACAGGATGGCGTATATGACAATATTAAAACAGCACCTGCCACCGGTTATGCCTATGATACCACCAGTTCACGTAGAGCCATCAAAGATGGTAGCTGGTATGATTATAATCCAACCACAAGAAGTTTTGTTCCAAAAGCAGGCAAAGTATTTGTTTTCA
>JANMLJ010000172.1:0-21887 GCA_031372465.1 Chitinophagaceae bacterium
AATACCAATCTTAAACTGTACAGGATTACGAAACTGGTTGGCAACAGAGCCCACTACATACACACCGAGTTTAAATTTTCCCAACTGGTTAAAAGGATATTTAAAAACTCTTTCTACACCGGTAAATACTTCAGCATACCGCAGGTCTCTTTCCTTCGCAATAAGAAAACCGGCACCGGCTATTTCCCGCAAACCTATTTTTTTAAAGAAAAGAATTTTATTCAGCAAGGCACCATTGAACTCATGAATGTAATGGCCTTCATAAAAACGTTTGAAAGTGGCAAAGGTGGAATCCAATGATTGAAAGGCTTCATTCGGATTCAGGAATAAAAAGGGATCGCCCCTCCGTTGAAATTTATAATCTACCAGCCTTAAATCCTTTTTTTGTACAAATGATCCGCTTTTCAGGGTATATGAAGAAGTGCCCATTATTCCCAACTTAATTGTTTGCCTGAGGCCAAACTCCAGGTAATCAAAATCTATTTTACTTTTTATTATCCCGGGAATACCCTTTCTCCATTGCACATAAAAAGTAGGCCAGGCAGAACCCAGTGTCACTTTTTCTTTTGGCTCACGGATATACTTTTGACGGGGAGTATATTCCAACCGTAGCTTTCCATAAAAAGCATTGTAAGAAGGAAAAGCAACAGCCTGGTTATTATCCAGCACATCACTAAATAAACTATCGATTTTACTATTGGTTTTATAACCACTTACTGAACGGCGAAGAGCCAGATCCACATTAGAAAATAAATATAGCCCGTTAGTTAATTCAATACTATGGCCAAAACCAACCGCCTGGTGCAGGTAAACATTGCTTCGCTTTATCATATTTATCCAGGCATCTCCATTAAAAATGGCTTCAAAACTTTTTTCCAGGCTCGCATAATAATAACCCCGGTTAAAAGGATTATATAATCGGCTGATCCGTAGACTTCCGTTAAGGTCATTATTATTAAAGCCATAACTCAGATCGCCATTGATATAAATATTTTTTCTTGACTCAAAGGTTTTTGAATAGCCTGCAAATGCCTGAAGACGCGTTCCGCCAAAACTGAAGGGCTGATAAAGTGTATATAAAGCGGGTAAATTCCAGGTCCTTCTTTTTTCATGGTTATTAAAGTTCTGTCCTTTGAATAGTATTTTCTGCCAGGTGATCTTATTTGTTACCGCATCCAGCGAATCAAGATAAATTTTAGTATGTGTAGCCTGGTAAACACTGTCTTTATAATGAATAAACCGTACTTCCTTTTCCGTTAATGGCTCTAAACGATTGGTCTGCCAGAAACTGCTATCCCTTTTATAGGCCGCTGCTGTTGCTACACTTACTTCTACACCAAAATGTTTTTTGTTAAACTTTTTATTCAATTCAAAATTGTTATAGGTAACAACCGTCCGACCTGAAGATTTCTTTTTGTCTGTAATAGCTTTATACGTCAGTTCCTGCCGCGTTAACATCCAGGCTTTATCATTGATGAATTCATACTGCTGTTCCACTTCAAAAAAATCATACGCTGCTAAATGATATTTTGGCAACTGCAATTTTGTATGCAGTACCACCCATGAACTATCCGCTATGGTGATCTCCCCTTCTACCGTTGCATTACTCAACTGCCGGGGCTTTACACTGATGGTATAAATTTTTTGCCCTTTTACAGTTTCCGTTTTTACTGTCTTAAACCGGTAAGCCAGTAAACCACTATAACTCAGCGGAGATAGAAATGGTGTTGGTGATATAGTTGGAATACTTACAATATTATTATAGAAATTAAAATCTGCTTCTGTAGTAGAAAGAAAAAAAAGGTTGAATGCATTACCTCTTTTACTGATTCCGGTTCTTTCTTCTTTAACCCGTTTAGCCGACTCACGATCAAGAGTCAGCACTATTTCTGCCATTGCCATCCTGTTCAATTCATTATTCAGCTGCTTCGCTTTTTTTAAAGAATCACGTTGTATTTCTTTCCCGGGCTTTTTGAATTCCATGGAATCTTCCTGCACTGCTTTGATATAGACATTACAGGAATATGCTCCTGCTGCTGCTTCAATTGCATCTTTACCCCGAATTACATTACGGATATAATCTTCTGCTTTATCCCTGAATTTTCCTTTTATAGTGACTGTTGAAAGGGTGGTAGCATCGGCAGCTTCCAGAATCACATCCTGACGAAGATTTGTTTTTTGTAAAATAATAGTGATCACCTGCACTTTATATCCTATCATACTAATTACCAACTCATATTTACCTTCCTCCAGTTCCAGTTCATAGCTGCCATCTTCTTTGGTAACAGTTCCCTGTTTGTATTCCTTTATCTGTACACTGGCAAAAGCAATGGGTTCTATTTTTGCATTGGTAATTTTTCCGGTTACTTTCAATGATTGAGCCGTAGCAGATAAGCCAGCAAGCTGAAGAAAAAATAGCAATAGGTGTAGGTTCCGGCCCATAAGAGTTGCCGGCAAAATAAACTGATATTATCATCAATTACAGGCGGCTTATACGTAAACGAACCGTTTTCCGAAATATTTAACAAGTTGAAGTTTTGTTTATTAAGTGTTGTTAATAAATAAAGCAAAGGGCAATTCTCAACTGTATTTTTTATCTCCAGTTATTTCTAAACCTGTCCCAGGTGGTCAACCCAATTTTAAACTGCACGGGGTTATTAAATTTATTGGCAACAGATCCTACCACATACACGCCCAACTTTACTCTTGCCAGTGGATTGAATGGCCATTTAAATACTCTTTCAATGCCGGCAAATATTTCGAGATAACGAAGATCTCTTTCAGGGGCAATCAAAAAGCCCCCACCTGCCACTTCCTGTAGTTTTAATTTTTTAAAAAAGGGTATCCTGTTGATCAGAAACCCATTAAATTCATGCACCAGGTTACCCTGGTAAAACCTGTCGAATACCGCGAATGTGGAATCCAGGGCCTGAAAAGCTTTATTGGGGTTTTGAAAAAAAAGCGGGTCGCCCTGTCGCATAAATTTGTAATCAATAATCCGAAGATCTTTTGTGTTGATAAAATCTCCGCTCTTGATAATATAATTAGTTTGCCCGGCTACTCCAAGATTAAGATGCTGTTCCACTCCAAACTCGAGGTAATCAAAATCAATCTTACTGCGAAAAAGTTTGGGTATCCCTTTGCGCCATATCACGTAAAAAGTTGGCCATTTGGAACCGATATAAATCTTTTCTTTGGGCTCCCTGATATACCGGAGTTTGGGGGCAAAGTATAATTTTACCTCGTTGTATGTTGCATTGTATGGATCAAAAACAACCGGAGGTTCATTAGCAATACCAAAAATACTATCTGCATTATTACCAACTTTGTAATCACTTACCGAACGGCGAAATGCTACCTGGAAACTATTTAGCAAGCGCACACCATTAAAAATATCAAGGCCATGATTAATTTCCAACGCATTATTCAAATAAATATTACTCCGTTTCAAAACATTCACCCAGGCATCTCCTGAATAAATGAATTCAAAGTTCCTGCTGGCTTTAATGCTGAATTCCCCTTTATTAAAAGGGTTATACATATGTTGAACTTCTACCCCCCCATTCACATCATGATTGCGAAAACCATAGTTGATATCCGCTTCCAATGCCAGTTTTTTCCGGGAAGGAAAAGTTTTGCGGTAAGCTCCGGCCAATTTTAACCTTGTACCACCAAATGCCACAGGCTGAATCAATGAAGTGATTGGTGGCAGAATCCACATTCTTTCTTTTTTATGATCATTAAATATCTGCCCGAAAATCAACATCTTCTTCCAGGTTATTTTATTCAATACAAGATCCATTGAATCCAGATAGGCTTCGCTTCGTCTATAACGGTAAATACTATCCTGGTAACGGGAATATAATTCCTGTTGCTTAGATAAGGGTACTGTCCGTACTGATTTCCAGAAAACAGAATCTTTCTCGTAAGCTTCGGCCGATGTGGAACTTACTTCATTGCCAAAATATCCTTTCTTAAAACTTTTCTTCAATGCATAATTGGAATAAGCAACAATAGTTTCACCATACAGTTTTCCTTTTTTTGTTCTGGTGTAATAGCTAAACTGCTGGCGGGTAATCATTCTTCCATTGCTTCCTACCTGCTCATATTGTTGTTTCACCTGCATATAATCATACTCAGGCATATGAGCAGGCGGCAACTCAAATTCTGCACTAAGCACTGCCCATGTACTGTCTTGTATAGTAATTTCGCCTTCAATGGTTGCATTACTAAGTTGTCTTGGTTTAATAGCAATGGTATACACTTTTGGTTTTATTGTCCGGTCAATCTTAACCGTTTTAAACCGGTAAGCAAGTAACCCGCTATAACTTAGCGGTGAAACAAAGGGTATTTTGGAAACAGGTGGTGCATTGATAAGATTATTATACAGGTAAAAATCCCCTTCCAGTACCGATAAATAAAAAAGACGTTCTGTTTCTCCCCTCTTTACTACGCCCAATTTTTCCTCTTTTAACTGACCATTATCGTTTCTATCCACTTTTAATGATACTTCAGTCAGTGACATCCCGTCATAATTTTCCTTTATAATAGTATCCGCTTTATTTTCCGTTTTCTTTTTAGTAGCAACGGAATCCATCTGGAATGCTTTTATATAAGCCGTAAAGGAATAAGGACCGATAGCATCCAGAATACTTTCTTTATTTTTCACAACATTCCTGATGAGTTCTTCGGCCCTGTCCCTTGCTTTTGCTTTCAACACTATTTCAGAAAGACTACCCCCTTCATCCGTTTCAAGCTCCACATTTTCTGTAATATCATTGTTGTTGATAAAAATGGTAACTACCCTGGTTTTATAACCAATCATACTCACCACCAAATCATACTTGCCTCTTTCTAATAAAAATTGAAAAGAGCCATCATCCCTGGTTACAGCACCTTTTCGAAGTTCTTTAATTTCAACGCTGGCAAGCGGTAAAGGTTGTTTATGATTATCCAATATAGCTCCTGATAGTTTATACAACTGGCTGTATGAAACAAAAGCAGGCAATAAAAAAAACAATAATAAAAAATAGCCAGGCTTACATTTCATTTCTTCTTTCGGGTTAATTTCAGTTACAAAATTTGTGATTAATAAACCGGTTAATCGTGATTAACTTGTTTTTTAATATTTTTTAACAGAATAATAGGACATCCGCCCTTTAAACTGCTGCACCAATGAAATAACTGTACCAAAGACGAAATGATAACATTAAAAAAACAAAAAAGCAGGCCAAAGTTTTACCCGGCCTGCTTTGCAGTAATCAGTTGAGCCTTTATTGTTTTTGTTCAAAATCAAATTTATTCTTTCCCTGGTAGGCGGCAAATGCTTCGGGATTGCCGTATGGACCCAGGTACCTGGCTGCGCCAAAACCCAGTATCGGCCAGAATATAAAACCCAGAAAAACCAAACCGGCAGTAAACCCTTCATCTTTTCCAAAACTTTTTGAAATCATATTAAGTGTCCTGATAATTATAACAATATTCACAATAGGTATGAGTAGAAATAACAACCAATAACCGGGTTTGCCTCCAATCTTTATCATAATGTAAACATTGTAAATAGGAATGATTGCAGCCCAACCTGGCTGACCAGCTTTTGTAAATACTTTCCACATTGCAGCAATTTGAAATATGGCATACACAATGCAGGTGATAATAAAAGCAGGGCTTAAAAAGAAAGCCGGAATTTCATAATAGTCATCCATGATTGAAAAAATTTAGTGTCATACAAGTTAAGATAAAATATAAAAAAGAAAAAAAATAACTGGTAGTACTGGCAATGATCATTGATAGAAATACATAAAAAATCATTAACTAAACATTCTTAGTCAAAAATTGTATACACATCTGTGAATAAGTAACTTTAGGAAGGAATAACTATCATAAGTTATATTTGGAAATCACTACTAGGCTGCGGCTATGTAGTGCAAAGGAAGGGCAGGCTTCTGAAAATAGTCAGAAGACGACACTTAATCCGGTTTTGCTCTTCGCCGGTTTTATGAAAACATGGTTCCGCTTCCTACCCATTGAAAGAAGCCGGCCATTAAAACTGAAGTGAATTGACAGACACTATCATCAACCTGGAAACCGTTAACCCTATTGAATTTTTTGGTGTAAACAACGGTAAGCTCGACGTCCTCAAAAAAAAATTTCCCCTGCTAAAGATCCTCTCCCGTGGCACTCAGTTAAAACTAAGTGGCGCCCCTGAGCAGATAGACACAGCCCGGGAAAAAATCTCCCTGATCGTTTCCTACCTCGAGAGAAATGGTCACATGAGCCAAAATTATTTTGAACAGGTTTTGGGAGGCGATGATGCCGAAGTGATTGACCATTTCCGTGAAAAGAACCCCAATGAAGTATTGGTGTTTGGACCTAATGGAAAATCTGTAAGGGCAAGAACTGCTAACCAGAAAAAAATGGTGCAGGAATCGGAAAAGAATGATATAGTTTTTGCTATCGGGCCTGCAGGTACAGGAAAAACATATACCGCAGTGGCACTTGCAGTAAGAGCATTAAAAAATAAACAAGTCAAAAAGATCATCCTCACAAGACCTGCTGTTGAAGCAGGTGAAAGTCTTGGATTTCTTCCCGGAGATTTAAAAGAAAAGATTGACCCTTATTTACGCCCATTGTATGATGCATTGGATGATATGATACCCGCAGACAAACTTGGTTATTATATGACAACCCGTACTATTGAGATTGCACCGTTGGCATATATGCGGGGCCGCACACTTGATAATGCTTATATCATTCTGGATGAGGCACAGAATGCAACTGAATTACAGATAAAGATGTTTCTAACAAGAATTGGGGCAAATGCAAAAGCAATTATTACCGGTGATATGACACAGGTGGATCTGCCCAGAAATCAACGAAGCGGATTACAAATTGCTACCCGTATTTTAAGAAATATAGAAGGCATTGCACATATAGAACTGGATGAAGAAGATGTAGTACGTCATCGACTGGTAAAAGCAATTATCAAAGCATATAATAAAGAACATGAGAAAGAAGAAGAGGAATATGCTAACCGGCAATCCCCTTCCCTTATTAAGAAAGATAAGCCGGCAACATAAGATTCAGAAAGTTATATTATTTTGCAGGAATGAAGAGAACCCATTATTTCTTTTTATTCCTGCTTTTTTGTGCCTGTGGCTGTAATTCTGCCAGCTCCGGCGATAAAAAGTTCATTACGCCATTGATGCTGGACAATGCCTATAAATCCATTGATAGCAGTAAGAAAATGATTCAAAACGGCGATGTGATCTTCCGAAATGGACGCGACGAAGTGAGCCAGGCAGCCAGAAGTATGAACCGCAATGACACTTCATTCTCCCACTGTGGACTTTTATTTATTGAACAGGATTCTGTATTTGTTTATCATGCCATCGGTGGTATTTATAATCCCGGGCAAAAACTCCGCCGGGAATTAATGGATAGTTTTTGTGCTCCTGCAGAAAATAATGCTTTTGGCCTATATCGGTATAATCTTGATGAAAAAGAAAAAGTGAAGTTGAAACAGACAGTTGATAACTATTACAGGTCAGGATTGAAATTCGATATGTATTTTAATTATTTCTCCGACGATGTGATGTACTGTTCCGAATTTGTATTTAAATCACTTAATCAATCGGTGAATGGAGCTTATACTAAATATGTTCGGACCGATACAATGCCTTATGGTGTAACTACCGATGATATCTTCAATAATGAGAACTGCAGACTGATAAGGCGGCAGCAATTCAGTTGGTGAAATAATGGAAAGAACCCTTACATTTGCGTACTAAAAAATTTAAAAAATGAAAAAACTAACTATTTACTTTGTTTTTGCCTGTTCACTGTCATTACTGATTGCAGGTTGTAAAGGGAAAGATAAAGTAGCCAATGATCCCAAAGCTGTTGTAACGGCTTTTTTTGAAAAAATGTCTAAAAAGGACATAGATGGCGCTGCCAAGCTAGCAACTAAAGATAGCAAAGGCACGATGGACATGATGAAAAAAGCTATGGACGCGGCTGAAAAAATGGGAGGTTCTAAAGATTCTACTGCAAAAGAAACCGATCCTGCAGAAGATTTTAAAAATATGGTGATTGGCGAGGCTAAAATAGATGGTGATAATGCCACTGTTTCCGTTACCAATAAAGCTAAGAATAACGAAACGAATGAATTTCCCCTGAAAAAAGAAGGTGGTGAATGGAAAGTTGATTTCAGCATGGCAACCCTGATGAAAATGGGGATGAATAAAGCCGGTTCAGAAATGAATTCAATGAGTACTGATGACACAACAGGTGCAGCTAATGGTATGAAAGATCTTATGAATGCTGACACACTGAAAGAATCCATGGAAAAAGTAGATAGCTTAATAAAATAAGCTCCGGAAGAAAATAAAAGCATTGAAAAATGTAATGAACTATTTCAACACGGAAAAAGAATAAATAAGTACTATTTCCTTTAAAAAAGCACTTCTGTAAAGAGGTGCTTTTATTTTTACGGGTGCATTTCAAATCCGATAGCTATCGGATGTCACAGTTCTTAAAGTTTTTGTTCGCGATGGAAGTTACAAGTAGTTGGTGATTATCTATGTGGACATCTATGTGATCTATGGCCTATGTGGTTAAAAATCAGAAAAATGGAGCCACACATTAGCAAACAGTAGGGATCCACATAGAATAATTTTATGTTGCCTTTTAGCCCAAGATAATCAATGCGACATCCGATAGCTATCGGATTTGAAATACACCCAATTTTTTACTGACATCCAAATTTTCGGCATAAAATTTTGTACTTTGCAATATGAGAATTATCCGGTTTCCACGACTACTGCTATTTTCCTTTTTTTTCTTTGCCTGTAAGAATCAAGACCAGCAATCTGTGAAAAAATCAGAAAATAATATCGATGCAGCCAGAAATTTTATACGGGCTGCGTTGGATGGCCGGTTTAATGAAGCAAGAAATTATATGCTGGCTGACTCTATCAATACGAATTATATGGATGTGGCTGAACGCAGTTATCAAAAAGCGGAACAAGCAACAAAAGATGGCTACCGCGCTGCTTCCATAAACATTGTAGAAGTGATGGAAAAGATAAAAGATACAGTGACAATTGTCATTTACTCCAACTCTTACAAAAATGACCATGATACATTAAAAGTTTTAAAAAAAGATGGGCAATGGCTGGTAGATTTTAAATATCTCTATGAACATGAAGCTGACACCCTTCAACGGAAATTGATTAACAACGATACGCTGAAATGATTAAAAACATTTTATTGGTTGGATTAGGTGGTAGTATTGGTAGCATTGCCCGTTACATAACCCAAAAATGGTTTGCTGCCAACTTTTTGCAGGCTTTTCCCTGGGGTACTTTTGTAGTAAATAGTATCGGTTGCTTTTTTATTGGTTTGTTCTGGGGTCTTAGTTTTAAATCCTTTGATAACAATGAAAGCTGGAAACTTTTTCTGCTGACAGGGCTATGTGGAGGGTTTACTACTTTTTCCGCTTTTACGTTAGAAGGTATAGGATTATTAAAAGATCAAAAACTGTTTTTATTTTTTTCATATGTTGCCGCCAGTGTTATGGTAGGATTACTGGCCACTTATCTGGGCATACGATTAACTAAATGACACCGGCAACTTAAAATTAATACACTTGTCAATATACACGGTAAAACATCCCTGGCATGGTGCTCACTACGGAGAAAAAGCACCTGCAACAATCAATGCACTGATTGAAATTCCACAAGGATCACGTTCCAAATACGAAGTGGATAAAGCAACGGGTTTGCTGCGCCTGGACAGGGTAATATATTCTTCCTTCCAATATCCCATCAACTACGGATTTATTCCACAGACATTGGGACTTGATAATGATCCGCTCGACATATTAGTGCTTTGTTCACAATCGATTCAATCGCTTTGTCTGGTAGAAGCCAATGTTATTGGCAATATGCAGATGATAGATAGCGGACAGGTAGATGACAAAATAATTGCTGTAGCTGCAAAGGATCCTTCTGTCAATCACATTACAAGAATGGAAGAACTGCCCAATCATTTTTTACTGGAACTGAAAAATTTCTTTGAACAATACAAAGTACTCGAAAATAAAAAAGTGGAAATTGATAATTTCCAGGACCAATTGATAGCTTACCGGGTAATCAATGAAGCGATAACTTTATATAATGAGACTTATAAAAATCGGGCAAACGGAGACTCCTGAAAATTAATTTCAATTTTGACAGGCAAAACTTTTTGTACTCGATTGCTTACTGCATATTTCACCAATGAACATTAATCAAAAAAATAGTATGACCACTCAATTAATCATAACAGCATTGCTGATAGGCCTTGCTGCCGGAATGCTTAGCGGACTGGTGGGTGTTGGCGGCGGTATCATCATGGTACCGGCATTGGTTTTCTTTTTGCATTATACACAGCACCAGGCCCAAGGAACTTCACTGGCGGTTCTTACCTTTCCAGTTGTCATTCTCGCTTCCTTTTATTATTATCAGCAATGCCAGAAAGCAGGGACCCCTATTGATCTTAAAATTGTTGGTTTGCTGGGAGTTGGGTTTATTGTCGGTGGGTTTTTTGGAAGTAAGATTGCCATAGCAATTGATCAGGCAACATTGAAAAAAATATTTGCCATTATTCTTTTTTATACCGCTTTTAAAATGCTTAACTGGGATGAAGCAATTACAAAATGGATCAGGCAAATTTTTTAAGCTATCCTTATTCTTAATAAGCTAAATGAATATCCGGTGGAGATAATTGCCGGATTACAATATGAAAATAAGATGCTGCATATTTTTTTTACTCACCTGGCAAACACTTTGTCCGCAAATATTGTACAAGGCTACGCAAGAATATTTTCGCCACGATCCGTTTAAAACCGAATTCAGCAATTTTCTCGCTAACCTTATGAACGACCCAAACCTTGCTGAAAAAAAAATCAGCAAAAAAAATGATTCTACATTATTTTTCATAGAAGGCATTTACACTTCGCACTCACCATTTTTCTTTCCTACCAGGCGTTGTAAAATTATATTAGCTGAACAGGAAGAATTCACTGATAGTCTGACTGTAAGACCCTTTACTTATTTTGTATATCAACTCATTGGTTATGCTCCGCCCGGCAATGAAGGGCTGAAAGATATTAAAGAGGAGTTTGACAAATTGAACAGACGATTAAAAAAAGGACTGAATCCTATAGAGCTAAGGGTTTTGAAAAGAGGTATGGAGCAATCGGGTGCTATACAAAACTACACTTACCAGGGGATGGTGTTTCAACCCCTTACAATTGCCTGGGCAACTTCTGCAGATCACCAAGAAAATATTATTGCACTCTCCATACGTTTTTTTATGGATGAAAACAAAGCCTATTTACCAATACCTTCTAATCGCCCTTAAACGGATCTTTCCTGACCTTGGTTGATCACTAATGATACCTTTTTTATCAACCTGGTCCAGTCTGACTTTGCCGGAAGAATGAATAATCTCCCCATTACCCAATAAAATACCCACATGAACAATATCTTCTTTATTATCAAAGAATGCCAAATCACCTGGATTTGAATGGGCAAATTTTTTAACCGCTTTTCCTTCCTGGGCCTGTTGCCAGGCATCTCTGGGAAGGTCAATACCCATTAATTTAAAAATTACCTGAACAAAACCACTGCAATCAACACCAAGTGGTGAACGCCCGCCCCACATATATGGAACATTTAACCAGGGAGATGTCAGCTGTTTTACTAATTCATCGCCAGGATGCTGTTCATTTCTTTTACAAAATTGCCCGTTAAAATTATACTCCAAATGGCCCAGCCTTCCTTTTCCGTTCTCAAAAAAAGGCAAGGATGAACCAACAGGTATATAAAGTTGTTTTTCACCAAGGGAAATAATACCAAGCATTTCTGTAGTAGCAAAAGCACTGGTTGCGATGGCAATTTCTTCCTCAACGGGCTGGAGCATTGTATTAGTAATCCAGCCTTCATAGTTGTCATGCAAACTGCGGATCCTCACCCACAATTCGTCTTTTTTTTTCAGCACTTTTACCGATTCGCCAAATAATAACTGGCTTACCATTTCTTTGCGGTGAGCAGGCTTTCGGCGAACGGGTGCTGCGGGTACTGAAACAATAGCATATTCCATACAATATAATTTTACTACAGGCAAGCCACACAGAAATGCAGGGTTGCTTATTAATTTTTCAAAAATAGCTCTCTCCCTTGTAATACCAGACGATGAGTCAATATTATCTTAAATAATTTTAGGAATAAAGTGTTTTCTTCTCAGTGCCTCTGTGTCTTAGTGCCAAAAAATACTATTGAGCCTTTTGGATAGTTTTTACAGATGTCCTTTAAATAATAATCTAACCAGTTTAAATTTTTAGTGAATTTGCAAAAATTTGCATCATATTGGTAACAAATAGCTATTTTTCGATGGTGAAGGCTGATAGATACCAACATATAACAGACCCGGAACTGCTTGAAAAGTTTTATGCCGACCACAATAATGAATGGTTGGGTATTCTGCTGCAACGATACACGTTATTATTGCTGGGTGTAAGCATGAAATATTTAAAAAACGAAGAGGAGGCAAAAGACAGTGTACAACAGATCTTTTTAAAAGTAATACAGGAACTGCATAAGTACAAAGTAGAATATTTCAAATCATGGCTGTACATGGTAGCTAAAAACCATTGCCTGATGAAGTTGCGGGAGAGATCGGGAAAAGCGATGGTTGAAATAAATGAACGCCTTACTATAAAGCCGGAAGAAGAGACCAACCTTCAGGCATTAATTGATAATGATCATACACTGGAGTTGCTTGAAGCATCTTTAAAAGAGCTAAACCTTGAGCAACAGCAATGTGTAACTTTGTTTTATCTTGAAAAGAAAAGCTACCAGGAAGTTAGCGATGAAACCGGCTATAATTTATTACAGGTAAAAAGTTATATTCAGAATGGCAAACGAAATTTAAAAATATTGATAGAAAATAAATTAAGCGATCCTGCTTACAAGCAGGTAAGGAAATGAACCAGAAATAAAATGTCAGCGAATTTTAAAGATATATTATCAAATTTGTCCACGGATGTGGACCAGGAAACATTACTGTTGTACCTGCAGAACAAATTGCCTGAAGACAAAAAACATGAAGTAGAAAAACAGCTTTTACAAAATGAGTTTAATGAAGATGCTGCAGATGGATTGCAGGAATTCAAAGACAAAGAGCAACTACTTTTCATGGTAGAAATGCTGAACCGTGATCTTAAAAAGAAAACGGAAAAGAAAAAGCAGCAAAAGGAAAAGATGAAGATTAAAGATCAACCCTGGCTATATATTTCTATAGTCATACTTATCCTGCTGATCGTACTAGCTTATATTGTTATACATAAATATATTAACAGTTAATCAGTATTTTCTTTTGCCCTCCCAATTTTTCCAGGCGGTAAAAACTTCTTTAGCTTTTGGATGAGGATGATGAATAAAGGGTATTTTCCTTTCGCTCATTCTTGTATTGATCTCGTTATAAATAAAGTCATCATCAAAATCAATAGCAGCCGCTTCTTCTTTTGTATTGGCATATACCACTCTTTCAGGTCTTGCCCAATAGATTGCTCCAAGGCACATCGGGCATGGTTCGCAGCTGGTATAGATATCACAGCCGGTTAACTGGTATGTTCCTAATTTTTCACATGCCATACGAATGGCAACTACTTCTGCATGTGCCGTTGGGTCATTGGAGGAAGTAACCAGGTTGCTACCCTCTCCTATTATCTCATCTCCTTTTACCACAATACATCCAAAAGGACCACCCTGGCTGCTGTTCATCCCCTGTTTTGACAGTGCAATTGCCCTTTCAAGAAACTTTTCGTCTCTTAATTTATCTGTTTTCATTACTATAATTTGATCATTTTAAAGATATGATGTGGAAAAAAGCCTGGTTTCGCACTAGTTATGCACCAAACTCATTTCAATATGAAGTTAATATTAATTTTAGGTTAACGCATCGTTTCCACGTTAAACCATTGTAGCTTTCTAACAAATTATAACCACCAAAAACTATTTGCTATGAGATGGGAATCAGTCGCCTCTACTTCCAACAATGAAACCTACCATCTTTACAAAGACGATAAGAAAATTCTTACTGTTATCCTTAACCCTTTTTCCAACGCTGCCAGGGTTGAGTGTGAAAAAGAGAAAAGGGTTTTTCTTATCCATAAGGAAGGTTTTCGTCGCAACAAAACTGTTCTCAGAGACGAATATGGATTTAAAATTGGTGAATTAGGACAGGAAAACAAGATTAATTTTATAGAAGTAAATAGCGAACGCTTTTATTATACAACGCACAATAATCCGATGGCAGAATTAGTGCTATATAAAGAATCAAAAGACAAGCCTTTTGTTAGCTGTGGACTGAGTGTAACAGAGGGAAATGCAGCTGTACATTTTACAAAAGATGCAAAACTATCTGAAACATCTCACCCCGGTTTATTAATGGCTTTATGCTGGTATATGTTTCTGCCGGTAACAAAAGAGAATGTTGCCGACCCGGTAGCTATCGGGTTTGCTTCCTGATCAACCAATTTATAAATCTAACCAGGTTTGTTTGGCAAATTCCGCGAGAGAAGGATCCCTGGCTGCCATTAATAGTAATACACAATTATCCGTAAGATGTGGTCTGACTGTTGCTAAGAAATCATTTCTGTCAGTCACAAAAAAAGCTTTCTTTCCAGCTGCTTTTAAATCATTGATCAGATCATTGGCAGATATATCTTTAACAGCAGTTCCCCCGGCATAAAATATTTCACTCATCCATATTTCATCATCGGGCCTCAATACAGCTGCAATTTCCTTTACAAAATCCTCTCGCAAAAATTTAGTAGGTTTAAAGCCATGTGGCTGGAACCAGGCAATAACTTTGGGGGCTACCGGTTGACAAGCTGCGATAGCTGCAGCGCATTTCACCGGGTTATGTGCATAATCATCAATTAACCAAATACCGTTTTTATTTCCCAAAATCTGGTGACGACGGTAAATACCTTCATAGTGTTGCAATGCCTCCGCACAAGTAGCCAGGTCAACACCTAATCCGTTAGCAATAGTAACAGCTGCCAGGGCATTTTCCATATTGTGTTTTCCAACTACATTTAGTTGAAAAGCTGTATCCTGTATTTTAAAGGTAATGGCCAAGCCTTGCTGATCAAAATCAGTAGCCATATAACCTGCATAAATATCCGGATTAGTAGAAAAATCCTGTTGCACATTCTGTGATAGTTGCTGCGCTAAAGGATGCGATTGATTAACAACAAAATTTCTGCTGTTATTTTTAAAAACTCCAAAAACTCTCATCAGTTCCTCTATTTCCTGGTGATCTTTATCAATATTCAATAACAAACCGATGGTGGGTTTATATTGCACGATTGAACCATCACTTTCATCTGCTTCTATTACTAATAATTCGCTACTACCCACTTTTGCATTTCCTATTTTTCCCTGTTTGATGATACTGATTAATCCGGCACCACTGATAATACTTGGATGAAGTCCGGCATATTCTAAAATATCAAACAACATGGCACTGGTAGTACTCTTGCCGCTTGTACCACCAACAGCAATGGTTGTTTTACTATCAGCGATCAATGATAAAAGTTCTGAACGTTTAAGTATGGGAATATTCAGTTGCTTTGCTTTCTGTACTTCCGCCACCGTATCCTCAATGGCAGTTGACACCACAATCAAATCGGTCATTTCAGTAATACCTTCTCCATTTTGTAAAAAACAATGAATACCTGCCGCTTCCAGTTTTTCTTTTGTTTCATTGTATTCACCCGGTGTAAAAAAGCGATCGCTGCCAGACACATTTTTACCAATGCCTTTCAGGTATTGTGCAATGGCACTCATACCAACACCAGCCACACCAATAAAAAAGGGATTCCGGAAATCTTTGATGGAGGATATCATGTTGCAAATAAAAGAAATAATTACAGCTTTCCGGGAGAAGATCTTATCATTTCCGGGTAGCCCCATTTTTTGGCAAGAGCCGTTATAGCCATGGTAATCCTTTTTACCCTGGTAGGTTCTGTTTTAGCCGCATCAATCCACTTACTGAAATAGCGCTGATGTGAACCAGTCAGGGTATAAAAAAATGCTTTCGCTTTTGGCTCATCTTCCAGGCAGTCTATAAAATCTTTATTCAACTGAAATTCCTGTTTATCTTCTTCTATTTGCACTTCCAGCATAGCACCATGCCGTTTATGAATGTTACGCCGCATATCTGCATTGATTGCCATTATAAAAGCACCTCCACCCATAGGTATTAATGCAATACCGGATATTTTATACTTATCGAGTTTCCCTTTTACCCGGAATGATTTTTTATTGGCAGGTTTTAATTTTTGCGCCAAATCAACCGGAATTTCAATATAGGTCCAGCCTGTTTTTTCACCCTGTTCCCCGAATTTTTGTATCGTAGTTTTAAATTGAACCATTACTGACAGCAGAATACTATAATTTTATATCAATATAAGGTAAAATCAACATTAAATTATTCGCTATGAAAAATAAAATCACTGCTTTTTTTGAACAATTTTCAACTACTATAACAAAAGCAACGGGTAGTTCCCGGGCTTTTATAGTAGCATTCCTGGTTATTATTGTGTGGGGAGTGACTGGACCGGCTTTTGGATTCTCCAATACCTGGCAATTAGTTATTAATACCGGTACTACCATCATTACGTTTTTGATGGTTTTTGTTATTCAACATTCACAGAATAAAGACACGGTAGCTATTCATTTAAAATTGAATGAACTTATTGCTGCCAGTTCAACTGCCAGCAACCGGTTGATAGATGTGGAAGACCTCACCACCCAAGAATTGGAAACACTCAAAAAATTCTATATCCGGTTGTCTGAACTGGCAAAAAAAGAAAATGATATTCATACTACCCATTCAATTGATGAAGCAACAAATTTTCATATGAAGAAAAATGCTTCAACATCCAATAAAAGCAATCTTTTGCCAAAAAGTTAAACAAAATAAAATATAAACCGCTCATCCTGTTTAAAGGCTACTCTAAGTCATAAATAGTTATTTTTGCCGTTTATTATCAATGCATTTCATTCTATGATAAAATATTTACTGCGTTACTTTAGAAAACTATTTTTACTCTCTTTCCTTTTTCTTTCAATAAAATCACAGGCACAGGTAGTTTCAGTAACCATTAAAATTACCACGCAAAAAAAAGAAGCTGTTCCTTTTGCTACGCTTACACTCATTAACCGGGCAGATAGTACACAAATAATAAAAAAAGTTGCCGATAGCACCGGTACTGCCCGTTTTGAACTGGCAAAGAATAGTCAATATTCCCTCCACGTTAGTTCGCTCAATCACCTGCCCATTGAAAAAGGCATTTCAACATCCGGAAACCAGACTTTTTTCAGCTTTATAGCAGAACCGCTTGGAAAAACTTTAGAAACAGTGGTGGTGGTTTCTAAAAAACCCCTGATGAAACAGGAAGATGACAAACTTATAGTAGATCCGGAAAACCTGATAGAAGCTTCTACCAATGGATTTGAAGTTATTGAAAAAACACCTGGATTATTTGTTGACCAGAATGGCAATATTTATATCAGCAGCCTTTCACCTGCTATGGTACAAATAAATGGACAGGATATGAATATGAGTGCGGCAGATGTAGCATCCCTGCTTAAAAGTTTGCCGCCCAATGCTATTGCTAAGATTGAAATATTAAAAACACCTTCTGCCAAATATGATGCTTCCAGCAGTGGTGGCATCGTAAATGTAATACTGAAAAAAGGAGTGAAAATTGGTATGACAGGAAGTATAACCGGAGGTGCGCAACAGGGCGTATACGGCAACCAGTTTATCGGCTTCAACCTCAACAATAGTGATGGCAAAAAAAGCTCTTACATTAATTTTAATGTAAATAAAAGAGACAGTTATGAAAAGATTGTCACTGACCGTTTATTTGCAAAGGATTCAATGCTTAGCCAGAATGCCTATACCCGGTATCCCGCTACTTCCTATTTTACCGGATACGGCTTAAACTTTGCAACCGGGAAGAAATGGACGATTGACTTTTCCGGTAGTATAAACCTGACTGACTTTAATAATACAACAGAAAATAAAAGTGTCATAAAAAAAATAAGTTCGTTACAAACCATTACCAATAACCTAAACCAGGTAACCAACAAAGGAAAATCATTAGTGATTGGTAATGGAATCGAAACAAAACTAAAAATAGATACAGTAGGTTCTGAATGGTCAACAAATGTTTTTTATTTTTATTCTCATCACACATCTGATCAATTATTTTTAACGACCTTTTATCCTGCATCCATCGCCGCAATTGGTGGAGATGGCACCGGTGACAATACACGAACGCTGTTTTCCGCAAAATCTGACCTGAAGCTGAAAATGAAAAAGAAGATTACGTTGGAAGCAGGCATCAAGTCAACCACCCATCAATATAAAAATAGTACTAACTATTTCCGTGAATCGCGGGGCCTCCGAACAAAAGATAACAGCAGAACCAGTACATTCAACTACCATGAAAATATCAATGCTGCCTACCTGCAGGGTTCAAAAACAGTAGGAAAGGATTTTGTAATTAAAAGCGGTGTGCGCATTGAAAACACCAATATGAAAGGAAGGCAACTATTTCCGGGCGATACCACTTTTACCATTCACCGGACGGATTTGTTTCCTTATATCTACTTTAGTAAAAACCTGATGAAGATTGCCGGTTATGACTTAAGGGCCTATTTAGTTTACCGGCGCACTATCAGCAGACCGGTATATGAACAGCTTAATCCCTTCTCAAGATATATTGACCCATACCTTTCAGAAGTGGGTAATCCTTCTCTTCGTCCGCAATTTAATCAGAACTATGAAGCTAATATCAGTGTGGATGAAAGACCTATACTGGCGATTGGAGTAAATGATACTAAAGATATTTTTACCAATGTTATCTACCAATCTGACACCAGCCGTAGCCAGGCATACCGCACGTACGATAATCTTGGTAAAAACAAGGAATGGTATTTTCGCGGACTTGGTGCAGTACCTCCCGGTGGCAGGTATTTCTTTGTACTGGGCGCACAATACAATCATAATTTTTACCAGGGATTGTACGAGAACAAACCACTTTCTTTCAAACGGGGTTCGTGGTCAATTTTTACTTACCAGACTTTTAAAGTTGATAAACGTTCTATTATTACCCTAAATGGCTTTTTACGTTTAAATGGACAACAGCAATTTTATGAGTTGACAACATTTGGTAATTTAAATACAAGTATCAATAGAAAATTCTTTAAAGAAAAGCTGGTTGTTACACTGAGCCTCAGTGATATGTTTGCCACCAATAGAAATAATTTTTCCATAAACCAGGGTACTGTCAGTGCCAGTGGATTTCGTGAATCCGATACCAGGCGGGTGGGTATAAACATCCGATACAGCTTTGGAATCCGCAAAAAAGAAGAAAATACCAATATGTTCAACGTAGAATCACCGGCAACAAATTAAAACACCTTATCAAAATAAAACAGGCCAAGTGGTTTTTAATGCTTATCTTTGCAGGGTTAATTTGAGTTATTCAGCATTTTGTAAGTGACGATTTTTTCTGCTACGCCCTAATCCTGCGTTTATCGAAGGATCTGCTAATAGTTAGTCTTCTTTACCTTGCGTTTGCCTCAAGAATTTTTAAAAGTTAATTTTTTTACATGAACATTTATGTTTCAAATCTAAGCTTCGCCGTTGTGGATGAAGACTTAAAAAGTTATTTTGCTGAGTACGGAGAAGTGACTTCAGCTAAAGTTATTATGGACAAGTACACAAACCGTAGCAAAGGCTTTGGTTTTGTGGAAATGAGTGATGACGCAGCTGCCCAAAAAGCAATTGCTGAATTGGATGGTGCTACTGTTGATGGACGTTCTATCAAAGTAAGTGTTGCCAAGCCAAAAGAGGAAAGACCTGAAAGAGGCGCAAGACCTGCTTACTCTAATAATCGTTGGTAATACTTCTTAGCTATCGGCTAAGTTGTACATAATAGCAACAGATTTTTTTAAAGACCTCCGGTGAAAACCAGGAGGTTTTTATTTTTCGGAGATGAATTCAAAAAAAATCCCCCTTCTTATAATAGAAAGGGGATTTTTTTATAGAAAATAAATTAAATTTTTTGTTTAGCTTTTGCTACTGGTTTTTTCGGAACTGCCTTACTCTTACTTTTTTTTAACGCTGCATCGAGAGCCGCACTTAAATTTGCAAATGTTGGTTTGCCTGTTACCGGCACATCATTGATAAAGAAGGCGGGAATTTCTTTAACGCCACGGTTAATACCTTCTTTCAGATCATCCTGTACCTGCCAGCCATATACACCATTCACTAACTCATCTAAAAATTTTTTATTATTTACACCGGCTTCCTTGCTATGTAATTTTAAACTGGTAGTACCCAGGTTGCGGCGATTTGCAAAAAGCACATTGTGCATCTCCCAGAATTTTCCTTCCTGTCCTGCAGCAACAGCTGATTCACTTGCTTTCAGACTACGTTGATGAATTAATGTCAACGGGAAATGACGGAATTGAAACCTGATCTTTCCTTCATACTCTACGAGTATCTGTTTCACCACTTCATTTACTCTTGCACACTCTTCACTTTCGTACTCGCCAAATTCCATCAAAGTAACCGGGGCATCTATATTACCCACAAACATTTCTCTCGGTTCAATAATAATTACATCATCTTTTTTAAAAGCCATTGTACTACTCCTTTTTTTTTGCTCACTCCTTAACAGGGTTTGAGCTTATATAGATTATTAAACAAATTTCCCGCCATTTAGTTGAATAAAAGGCAATTATGCCAATCCGGCATATTGGGGAAGCGGTTGAAGATAATATTTTTCCACACCCTGCCAAATCGAGTTATGAGTAATTTCCTAACATGAAAGTCCCATATTGAAAATCAATTAGTTAGAAGACATATTTTGAAAATATTTAACATATGGAAAAGAAAATCAAGGCCAGTAATGAATTAATTGTCCTATAAAAACAGTTCAACTCCTTAATTCCCGATTTTATTTATTTCTATAAAAACAACTATTAAACTGTAAAATAGGATCGAAAACTGTAAAATATTCAAGAAGAAAAGAAGAAATGATACGGTGAAATTCCCATTGGAAGACATCAGTTTGTTTGAAATAAAATCATTGACTGTTAATTGTTTACTTCACGATTTACAAAATTGGACGTACGGAAAACAATGATAAACTGGTTTGGAGCGACGAAATTGCACAGCTATTTTTACATCATCAAAGCAACACCATATTGCTTTCAGACCGGAAAAAAATAAATACCGGATACCCTAACTACACTTGCCCTTTTGTTTGCCAATTCTATTTTACAAAGACGAATACAGCCATGATATTTTTTTGCATCTGTAATCATTAACCCCGTCTGAAAGGCATGTAGCCGGACAGGCTTTAAAACTCAAATTATGAAAAAGATTTTCAACAACAACCGTTTAATCGCTATTGCGTTTTTTACTGTGTTCTCTATGGCAGCTTCACCTGCAGTACATGCCGGTGAAAAAAACCCATCAGTACCGGTAGAAATGAAATTTGCAGGCTTCATCAACAATCAACCAATGTTCCTGTTGAATTTTTCCGGCAATGCACAACAGGATGAGTTTACCATCACTATCAATGATGACTATGGCAACTCACTTTACAAAGAAAACATCAAAGGAGAAAACTTTATTATGAAATTTTTGCTGAACACAGATGAGATTGAAGATGACACGTTGCTTTTTAATGTCTACAGCAAGAAAACAAAGCAATCGGTAACGTATGCTGTAAACCGTAACAGCCG
>JANMLJ010000184.1:0-1667 GCA_031372465.1 Chitinophagaceae bacterium
TGAAAACGAGTTAAGAATTGACTTATTGGGACAAGCCATTAAACAAGCAAGACAAGAAAGCAACCTGACACAAGAACAATTAGGGGAACTTGTAGGAGTGCAAAAAGCTCAAATTTCTAAGATTGAAAACAGTGTAAAGAATGCCAGATTTGAGACCATCCTGAAAGTGTTTGATGCCTTAGGTGCTAAAGTTAATTTTAATGTAGAGCTGCATAACAAAAAAATGGCTTACTGAAAAAACAAGGCAGGTGCTTCTGTCCTGACGCTGTCAGGACAAAAATTTAAAAGCCCCAAAAAAACCTGATACTGTCTGGCAATTCTAAAATTGGTCTGACAGTGTCATATCAATTAAGCTGGTCACACTGCGAATTCGTCGATATTTCTTAAATTTGACATTATGCAAGTACAGGTAGATATAGAATTTAATCAGTTGCTCAAAATTGTAAAGACATTGCCTTCAGGCAAGCTAAAGCAATTAAAAGCGGAAATTGAAAAAAAATCTAAAGTTGCTAAATCTGGCAAACTGGAAGAATTACTTCTCAATGGCCCGACTGCAACATCAAAGCAACTCATTATCATAACAAATAATAGAAAAGCTATCAACCAATGGCGGACAAAATAGTATTGGTTGACACTTCCATACTTATTGACTATTACCGGAAAACAGATAAAGAGAAATCTGCCTGGGTAGCATTGGTGCGAAAAGAATATTCATTTGTAATCTCTGCAGTGACTAAGTAGGAGATTTATTCAGGCGCAACGCAAAATCAACTAACATTTCAATTAAAATCGTAATTTTAAACAAATTACTTTATGGGACACCCAATCAAATATATGATCGATGCAAATGGTGAAAAAACTTCCGTAATGGTTCCTTTAAAAACCTGGGAAAGGATTAATGCTGAATATTCGAGATTGCAAAATAAGATCAGGGTTTTTACCGGAATAAATGAAGGCCTTGCTGAAATAAAAGCAGCTAAAAAGACCGGTAGAAAATTGCAAAATCTTAAAGACTTTTTACGTGAAAGTAAGCGTCAGCGTAACCAATAGTTTCAAAATTGCCGCAAAACCATTGTTTAAGAAGTACCGATCATTAACCCGGGATTTATCTTCTCTTGAAAAAGAATTGCTGCTAATCCCCAGGCTAGGTAACCCACTTGGCAACGATGCATATAAAATAAGATTAAAAATCTCCAGTAAACAAAAGGGAAAAAGCGGAGGCGCCAGAGTTATTTCACTGGTTGAAGCAAATATTGTAGGAATTGCAGAGGTAATATCAGGCGAAGAAATTGTAGTGAACTTAATTACCATTTTTGATAAATCGGATGTTGACAACATCACTGACAAAGAATTAAAAGACCTGATTAGAAATTTTAGAAGCAAATAACGTCCGTCACTTTCGCTTACATGGTATTGTTATAGGTGGGGCAGAAATAAAATATACGAAGGTCCGAAGGACTCTCTTGGAGAGTTCCCGGCAACTTAGTAGCTTTTGCCTGCAAACTTACATTTCAGCGTGGTCAGGAGGGCCTGTCCTCCGTAGCCTCCAACTATTCCACCGCGGCGGAGTAAGTGGGCGCATTCTTTGTATAAATTAGCGTAGGAGGGCAATGTGTTATTCTTTTCCAAAACACAACTTATTAAACATTATATTGATTCTTTAGGGG
>JANMLJ010000205.1:0-5558 GCA_031372465.1 Chitinophagaceae bacterium
CCGTTCGCCAATAGAGGTGAAATTGTGTGTTACTTCAAAATCGGTAATCTGTTTTTTTTGTGGCAAAATTTCTTCCAGCAAGGTTCTTAATTCGGGAATATTCCATTGCCGGTTACCCAGGTCGTACACCAACACTGCTTCTGTTTCCTGTTCGTTTACATTAAATGTTTTATAAAAAGCTTTGTTGGCCGTTTTTACACGCAGGTGTTTATCCAGCACCAGCAGTGGCTGGTACAGGGTGGCCACTATAGATTCGGAATAATTTCTTGCATCTGTTACCTGCTCGTTCAGGCCAACTAATTCGTGGTTTAAAACCGTAAGCTCTTCATTGGTGCTTTGCAATTCTTCTTTGCTGGTTTCCAGTTCTTCGTTCAGGCTTTGCAATTCTTCGCTGCTGCTAAGCAGTTCTTCATTGGCACTTTGCAGTTCTTCGTTAGCGGCTTCCTGGTCTTCGGTAATACTCCGCATATCTTCACGGGCCTGTGCCAGTTCCTGCTCTAAAAGTTGTATGCGAATATTTTTTTCGTCATGTTTTGTTTTAGCAGAAACTTTTCTTTTGATGCCTGTTACCAATCCAACTGCATCATTTAAATTATTGTCGTGAAAGAGTATGAGGTAATACGGCTCTAACGTGTTTGGCAGTGGTACGGCTTCAATAGAAATATTGCGCAGGCTGCCGTTTACCTGCAGGGGTATGTTTTCTTTTACCACCGGTGCTTTATCAGTTTTTGCTTTGTGCAAAATATTACGCAGCTCAAAACCTAAACCGTGTTTTGCCATTATCAATAAATTATGGCTGGGTTTACCGGGGGCCTGCTCTAAATAGTTGCTGGTGTTGCCTCTAAAATGCACAATGTCCATAGTTTCGTTTACTACTACACCAGCGGGGGTGTATTTAGTAAGCAAAATATCATCGGCTGTTTTTTGAAAGTCGGTGCGGAGGATTTCATTTTTTGAACTTTCAGCTGCACGGCTTAAAATTTGCTCGGTTCGCTGACTTGTTACCTGTATAAACCTGCCGGGTACATCTTTGCGGGTGTATAGTTTATCATTTTTTTCTACAGGGGCAAAAAGGTCGGGCACACCGCCGCTGGTTTCGGATTTGCCCAGTAATAAAAACCCTTTAGGATTTAGTGCATAATGAAAAGTAGTTAATGCCTTTTTTTGCAGGTAAGGCTCCATATAAATAAGCACATTGCGGCAGCTTATACAATCCATTTTACCAAAGGGCGGGTCTTTTAAAAAATTGTGGTGGGCAAACACACACAAGTCCCTTATGCTTTTATTTACCTGGTAGCCGCCATTATTTTTTACAAAAAACTCCTTAAGGCGCTGCGACGACAAACTATCTAATTCAGTTTTTTCATAAATGCCGCTACGGGCTTTTATAATGGCAGGCTCGCTAAGGTCGGTGCCAAAAATTTGTATTCTTTCATGATTATCGCCCAAAAATTCTTTAAAGCATATAGCAAAAGAGTACACCTCCTGGCCGGTGCTGCAGCCTGCCACCCATATCCTTGTTATTTCGCCGGGCACTTTATTTTTTAAAATGGCCGGAAAAACATTATTGCATAAATCTTCAAATACTTTTTTATCTCTAAAAAAAGAAGTTACAGGAATCAGCATATCCTGGTACAACAAATCCTGCTCGGGGTTATTGGCTCTTAAAAATTTTAGATATTCGCCTGGTTCTTCATTTTTGTTTACCACCATCCTGCGGAGTATGCGGCGGCGAATGGTAGTTTGTTTGTAATAGGTAAAATCTACCCCCTTGCGGATGCGTAATAGTGAAAGTATTTGTTTAAAAACATCTTCTTCCTGCTTGGGAATGTTTTGCAGTTCCTCATCACTCAGTTTTATTTTACTAATTACTTCTAATAATTTTGCCGGTATTTCTTCGGGTGGCAAAATAAAATCTACCACACCTGCCTCTGCTGCACTATTGGGCATACCTTCATATTCTGCCGAAGCTTCATCTTGCGCAAAAGTAATACCGCCATGGTCTTTAATGGCTTTCAAGCCCATGGTACCATCGCTTGCAGTGCCAGATAATACTACCCCAATTGCATGTGCCTGGTGTACTTCGGCCAACGAAGTAAAGAAAAGATCGATAGGCAGGTTTCGTTCGGTATTGCTTTTTGCCGGGCGGGGTGCAAGCAGTAAAACACCATCCGTGGCTACCATCATTTTATTGCTGGGGATCACATAAATATGATCGGGCTGCACTTTTATATCATCCGTAATTTCTAATACCGGTATAGGGGTAACCTTTTGCAGTATTTCGGGTAACAGGCTTTCGTGGTTGGGGTCCAGGTGCTGTACCAGCACATAGGCCATACCCGAATCTTGGGGTATGGCTTTTATTAATTTTTTAAACGCATCCAGCCCGCCGGCAGATGCGCCAATGCCTACTACCGGGAACAAGTTCTCAGATTTAATAAGCGGCATACCTGTTTCAGGGTTGCCTTTTTTTGATTTTTCTTTATCGGTAGCCATAATTTTGGTGGAGTAAAAGCTGGATAAAAGTAGTTTTATTTTACCCTTATAACAATTTTTTATGGCCTGAGCAAGTAAGTGGTTGTTGAGTGACCTGAATAAAAATCTATCCGGATTTATTCGACAATTAATTGATTGGAAAAGGTCTAAAAAGATTCAACTATGCAAAAAAGTGTGTAAAAAAATCTACAAAGTGGGAAAGACTTTAAATAGTTTGTATGTCGAATAAAAGCAATTCTGTGGTTCGCTCAAACAAAAACCCTTCGTTCAAAACGAAGGGCTTTCTCTTAAAATCCTTTTTTCTTCCAGACATTATTATCGCGGTTCCATTCCGGTAATTTTTTATCAGGGTCTAATATCACTTCTTTTATTTCACTGGTGGTAGGCACACCAAATGTCCACTCGGCACCACGTTGCCATACTTCTACCGGCAGATCAATTCGATGTTCTTTTCCATTTGTTTCTTTTACCAGTACCGTAACAGGCATTACCATTTTTTCTAAATTCTCAATAGTAATATCAGCGCCATTCTCCGGTTTCTCTTTTATATATTTTACCTCTGTTACTGTTTGATCAAGTTTCCAGGTATTAAGTACCCATGCTCTCCAGAACCAACTCAGGTCTTCGCCCGAAACATTTTCCATAGTATGAAAGAAATCCCAGGGTGTTGGATGTTTAAATGCCCAGCGGTTTACATATTCCCGGAAGGCTGCATCAAAACGATCTTTACCCAATACTACATTCCGTAATGCATCCAGCATTAATGCAGGTTTCATGTAAGCAGCTACTCCAAGGTTATCCTGTTGTATCACTTCAGGAATATTAAAAAGGCCATCCATCTTTTCACCAAATGTATATTTCACCATAAAGGATGAATTGGGATCGCCAAAGAAACTGACATCTTTAAATTCACCTTTATTAAATTCTTCTGTAGAAAGACCATTGATAAAAGTATTGAAACCTTCATCCATCCAGGCATATTTTCTTTCATTGCTTCCCACTATCATCGGAAACCAGGTGTGTCCAAATTCATGATCCGTAACTCCCCATAAGCTGGCACCAGAATCGTTATGACTGCAAAATACGATTCCCGGATATTCCATACCACCTACAATGCCTGCAACATTGGTGGCAGCAGGATAAGGAAACTCAAACCATTTATTGGAATAATGTTCGATAGAACCTTTTACCATTTCAGTAGAACGCTGCCATCCGTTTTTTGTAATACTCTCAGCAGGATAAACGCTGATGGACATACATTTTTTGCCACTTGGTAAATTTATTTTTGCGGCATCCTGCACAAAAGCTTTTGAAGCAGCCCAGGCTACATCTCTTGTATTGGTAATTTTAAATTTCCACGTACAGTTAGCTTGTTTAGGTCTGGAATTAGGGTCCGTCACTTCTTTATCACTGCGGATAATAACTGTTTTGTCACTATTTTTTGCAGCTGCCCATCTGCTCATCTGCTCGGCAGTGTAACATTCCTGTGGATTGGTTAATTCACCAGAGCCTACCACTATTAAATTAGCAGGAGCCGTAACAGTGAAATCAATATCTCCATACTCCAGGTAAAACTCTCCTGCACCAAGGTAAGGCAAGGTATTCCATCCTTGTATATCATCATAGACCGCCAGGCGGGGAAACCATTGTGCTACTTCATATACCTGGCCGTTCTTTGTTTTTAATCTTCCCATACGGTCGGTACCATATTCTGGAACAGTAAATTCAAATTTAATAGTCAGTTTTATTTTTCCACCTGCTGATTTCAAGGCATCCTGTAACCATACCTGCATTCTAGTATCAGATACATTGAATTTTGGGGTGAATGTTTTTCCGTTGTAATCAACACTTATAGATTTAATGATATCGCCTTCTGTAAATTTTGAATTAGCCCACCTTCCCCCTGCTTCTGTGGTAGTAGCAGAGGCGCGGGAATCCTTTTTATAGATATTCTGGTCGAGTTGCAGCCAGAGAAATTTTAAATTATCCGGACTGTTATTCGTATAAAAAATTTCTACATCACCGCTTACATTGTTTTTGGCAGTATCCAATGTACAATTGATTTTATAATCAGCTCGGTTTTGCCAGTATTTTGAACCAGGTTCGCCGCTGGCACTCCGGACTTCATTGCCCGGGTAAGGATAAAATTGCGGATTAAAAGCTTCTTTATTATCATAGTTTGATCCAGGACTTTTTTGTGCAAACAAACTGATAAACATAAATAATCCTGCAATACTGAGAACTGATTTCTTCATATAGTATATGTGTTTGAAGCCCGTAAGATAGGGCAAAGGTGAGAAAAGAGGTAACCGTTCAAAAGGTATTTGCAATACTTTATATAAAAATGGATTCGGCTAAAGCTAAACTCTCCGGTTTACCTACATCCACCAACTGGTCTCCACTATGGTCAAAACCCATGATGAGATGATCGGCAGTAAGTTTGAGATATACATCTATTAAAGAAAACTTACCCGTGAAGTTATTTTCATCCATCAATTTAAATATGTCATATTCAAAAACGGCAACACAGCTGTAGGCTTTTTCTGACACGGATGTTGTTGTTCCTCCTCCTATGGGGGCAACTGATCCGCCAATCGGCGGAGAAAGTTGGGAACGAAGTTCGAAGTGGGGGCCTTTTTCTTCTCCAGTTTTAGTATTTTTCCAACCACAAAGCCGGTTGTTTTCATCAAATAACAGATAACGGGATGTTGGGCGGTTAGTAACACCAAAAGAAATCAGGGATTTATTTTCTTCATGGAAAGCCAATAGTTTGCTTATGTCAAGATTGGTAAGAATATCAACATTACAGGTGATGAATTTTTCTCCGGGACTGAACAGTTCTCTGGCTTTCAGCAACCCGCCACCTGTATCCAACAACTCCTCTCTTTCATCGCTGAATAAAAGATTGCTTCCCCATCCGTCAGATTCTATAACTGCAATTTCTACCTGCTCTGCAAAATGATGCACATTAATAATAACATCATAAATGCCATATTGCTGTAAGTATTCAATATTCCGTTGTAATAACGTTTTGCCATTCACAACAGCTAATGCCTTTGGGT
>JANMLJ010000283.1:0-1608 GCA_031372465.1 Chitinophagaceae bacterium
AAATACGCACCTGTTAATCGTTATGCCACGGATATCATCGGATGTTTAAATAATTGGGTTGATGGCTGGGTTGATTGGAATATGGTTTTAGATAAGCAGGGAGGCCCTAATTGGTTTAAAAATTGGTGTACTGCACCAGTAATTGTAGATCCGGAAAAGGATGAAATCTATTTTACACCCCTGTATTACACGATGGCGCATTTCAGCAAATTTATGCGGCCTGGAGCAGTCAGGATTGGTTGCAAGCTTACTGATAAAGACCTTTTAGCGGCAGCAGTTAAAAATCCGGATGGTAGTATCGCTTTAGTTCTCTTTAACCCGGCAGAGCAGGTAAAAAACATCGTAATACAGCTCAATAATTTTACAAAGAATATTTCTATCAGTTCAAAAGCATTACAAACTGTAATTATAAAAGCCCAGGAATTAAAATAACGTTACGCAAAATTTTAAAATATGTCAACTACTACTTCCGACCAAACAACACTGGTTCCAATGGGGCAAAAGATAGCATTTGGATTAGGTATGTTAGCCAACCAAATGTTTCCGGCAGCCTTAGGTATTTTTATGGTTGTATTGGTAGAAAATTTAGGTATGCCAAGTTGGATGTGGGGTATTTTATTTTTCCTGCCCAGAATATTTGATGCTTTCTTTGACCCGATAATGGGTTTCATTTCAGACAACACTAAATCTGTTTGGGGAAGGAGGAGACAATATGTTTTTATAGGGTCTATCATAATGGGAATTTCTTTCGTTGTAATGTGGCAATTGCATAGAGAGAATAGCGTAAACTATAATTTCATATTCTTTCTCATCTGGTCAACGGTGTTTTATTTTGGGTTATCCATTTTTAGTGTTCCTTATGTGGCGATGGGGTATGAAATGAGTGATGATTTTCATGAGCGAACAAATATTATGGCCATATCACAATGGATTGGCCAATGGGCATGGGTAATTGCACCCTGGTTCTGGGTTGTTATGTACGATCCGAAATGGTTTCCCAATGCAGATACAGCCACCAGAACATTGGCCATTTGGGTGTGTATTTCCTGTATGATATTGGCTATGATACCCGCAATTTTTATTAAAAGTAAGTCAACAAAAAATGATCATACTTTAAAGCCTTTAACTTATCGAACAATTGGAGGTAGTTTAAAGGAAATTCTTATTAGTTTCAAAGAGGCTTTTGCTAATAAACCCTTCAGAAAACTATGTATTGCAACGTTCTTGATTTTTAATGCCTTTAATACGGTTGCTGGTTTTACTTTTTTTATTGTTGTATACTATCTTTTTAATGGCAGTACGTCAGCCGCAGGTATTTGGCCTACCCTTTTTGGATGTATTGGTGCTTTAGCTACTACTTTTATAGTAATACCAATAGTGGCTTGGATATCTAAAAAAATGGAAAAAAAGAAAGCTTTTTTAATTTGTCAGGGCATTTCTATTTTTGGATATATATTACTTTGGTTTCTATTCATTCCAGGTAAACCCTATATGTTTTTGTTTGCGTTGCCATTCTTCTCATTTGGTATTGGAAGTTTGTTTACAATGATGATGTCGATGACAGCTGATGTTTGCGATATGGATGAGTTGACATCCGGCAAGCGTAGG
>JANMLJ010000307.1:0-7318 GCA_031372465.1 Chitinophagaceae bacterium
AACCTGTGCAACCGGAAGCCCGGCAACAGCTTCCCCAATAATAATGACGGTGAATGCAAACTTACCTGCAGGCATAAGTATAGTTGCAAATCCAGCAGGGACAATTTGTGCCGGTACCAGTGTTAGTTTCACCGCTTCGCCAGTAAACGGTGGCACTACTCCTGTTTATCAATGGAAGAAAAACGGATCCAATGTTGGAACTAATCAAACGACATATACAGACGCAACGTTGAATAATAATGATATTATCACCTGTGTGATGACTTCCAATACAAGCTGTGTAACCGGAAGCCCGGCAACATCAGCTGCTATAACAATGTCGGTGAATACAAACTTACCAGTTGCTGTAAATGTTATTTCAAATCCTGCCGGAGTAATTTGTGCAGGTACCAATGTCACCTTCACAGCTTCTCCTACAAATGGTGGCTCTAATCCTGTTTATCAATGGAAGAAAAACGGAATCACTGTTGGTACGAACCAATCAACTTATACGGATGCAACATTGATTAATAATGATATTATCACCTGTGTTATGACCTCCAATACAAACTGTGCAACCGGAAGCCCGGCAACAGCTACCCCAATAACAATGACGGTGAATGCAAACTTACCTGCAGGCATAAGTATAGTTGCAAATCCAGCAGGGACAATTTGTGCCGGCACCAGTGTTAGTTTCACCGCTTCGCCAGTAAACGGTGGCACTACTCCTGTTTATCAATGGAAGAAAAACGGGATCAATGTTGGAGTCAATCAAACTACTTATACAGATGCAACGCTGAATACTAATGATATTATCACCTGTGTTATGACTTCCAATGCTAATTGTACTTCCGGGAACCCGGCCATATCCCCAGGCATAACAATGGTGGTGAATCAAATTCTTACACCAACGGTAGCAATAGTAAATAATCCGGCAGGTCCTATTTGCCTGGGTACACCCGTTACTTTTATGGCCACACCGGTCAATGGAGGTACCATTCCAGCTTATCAATGGCAGGTAAATGGAATTAATGTTGGCACAAATTCTCCAACACTAAATTCCTCAACAGTAACCAATGGAGATGTTGTAGCAGTTATTATGACATCCAATGCAGTTTGTCCCTCCCCGGCAACTGCCGTATCCAATTTGATTACTATGAATGTTGCAACTATGCTAACCTCTGCTATTAGCATTGCAACTCCAAGCACCACTATCTGTGCAGGCACACCGGTAACATTTACGGCTACTCCAATAAATGGCGGCATTACCCCTGGTTATCAGTGGCAGGTAACCGGTATCAATGCAGGAACCAATTCCCCTGTATTTACATCATCTTCGCTTGCAAATGGAGATCGGGTAACTGTTAGCATGACATCCGGTTTAGCCTGCGCTTCACCACCCACTACAACGTCTAATGCTGTAACGATGACGGTAAATCCAGCCCTTACCGCATCGGTGAGTATTACAAGTCCGGTATCAACTATCTGTAAAGGCACCATAGTAACGGTGATGGCTACCTCACTTAATGGTGGCTCATCGCCCGTTTATCAATGGCAGCTGAATGGTGTTAATGCAGGAACTAACTCGCCCACCTATATTTCATCATCGCTGATGAACGGAGATGTAATTTCAGTTATGATGACATCCAATATGGCTTGTGTAAATTCACCCCAGGTCAATTCCAATAACTTCCGGGTTATAATAGACCCGCAAAAATGTCCAAAAGAAATTTATTTCCCTTCCGGATTTACACCCAACAGGGATGGGAAGAATGATATATTTAAGCCGTTGATCAGAGGAAATATTGTTCAATATAAAATGAGCATTTATAACCGATGGGGGCAAAAAGTTTTCGAAACCACTGATTGGCAAAAAGGTTGGGATGGCAGAGTATCGGGCGTTGATACCGATTCAAATGTATTTGTATGGCTATGTACTTTCCAGTTTGAAGGACAGGTGTCTGAGTTCAGGAAAGGAACGGTTACCGTGATACGGTAATCTCCCTGCAATTTCCATATTTTTATTAATAATGATTCCCTCCGAAAAGGTTTTCATATATATATTGCTCCCGGAAGTATAAGTCATTTATAAAATAGCCGGGCGCTCGTTTACCCATTATCCGGGTATACTCACCCAAAAAACGACACGTTGCACCCATTCATACTTCTATCCGGAATATTGGGAGATTATTTTAGCGTATCTGAATGCCGTTCTTTTCGTAACTTCTGATTATATTATAAACCTAAAACCGGCAGGAGGGTTTTATTATGAGAAAATATATATTTACCCTGGCTTTATGCTCACATTTTGTTGTAATAGGCTTTTCGCAGTATACTGATCAGATCGCCCAAAAGAAAATTGATAGCCTGAAAAAATTGCTGCCCTCTGCGAAAGGTATTGTAAGAGTGGATTTGCTAAACAGCATTTCGAGTGGGTTGTTGTGGATTTGGGAAAGCAATGATCAATATTTAAACGATGCATTAAATTTTTCTGATGAGGCATTAAAGCTTGCTAAGAAGTTGAATTATAAAAGAGGAATTAGCTACGCCTATATCCATTTGTTTTTCCGAGAAGCTCACCAGGTTGATACAAACAGGGTTGAGAATTATAAGCCTGAGTCGCATTTCCAAAAAGCGATTGCTGTTGCCAGACAAGCTATAAAGATTGGAGAGGAACTACATGATGATATTTTAATTGGAGCGGCTAATAACGAGCTGGTGTGGTTATACAAGTGGAAAGGCAGAAGAGAAGATTATATTATGACTCTTCAAAAAACCATCGACCATTTTGAAAAGGCTTTAATGCAAAACTGGAAAAATGTTTATATACCTTTTAAACTTACGGATTGTGACAATTGCCTCGGGATAGAATTTACTCTCGGTGGCCTTTATGGGCAACAAGCTGAAGCACAATTATCATTTAAAGATGAAACCGTTCAAAAATTCAGAAAATCAATTTTATACTATGAAAAAGCAAATGCAAATAACAGTACAGGCAGTCAGTATTTGCGGGTGGCAAATGTTTTAGCCCAATTCAACAACATCCGTACAGCAATTACAGACGCAAAAAAAGCCCTTCCATACTACATAAAAGAAAATGATGGCAATGGGGAGTTTGATGTGTACCAGACATTATGTGGATTCTATTATGACCTTGGGGATTTAGAGAATGGCCTGCTTTACAGCAAAAAGGCTGTTCGTCTGGCAGAGTCTTTGGATAAAGAGGAAGGCAATTTTGATAAAGTGAATTATCCTGGTGAAAATGAATTTTTTAAAGAAAAAAGACTCTTCCATGCTTACTACTGGATTGGCAAGTTCTACACTCTTGCCGGTGATTACGAATACGCATTCGCATATTTCAGAAAAGCGTCTAACCACAACTTTGATAAGAGGTGGTCGCCTTTGTGGACAGACGCAATGGGTAATCTTCACAGATTAATTGGTAATTACGATTCAGCATTGGTCTATTTTAACCAGAGGAATACTAAGGTTAATCTCGTTCGGTTGTTCAGTGACATGAAACAGTATGATAAAGCTTTGCAAATGTTCAACGCATTAATAAATGGAGTGACAGAAAGAAAAAACGTTGCGAACCTGGGAAGGCTTCACGCATATGCAGCTAAGGCTTATTATGGAAAAAAGGATTATGACAATGCACTTAGCTCCGCAATAAAAGCAGACGCTTTCTTTAAGATCACGAGTAGCAATCTTGAACGGATAGATAATTACCAACAGCTTTCAGATATTTATCAGCAAATGAGGAAATTCGACAGTGCTTATATTTTTTTGAAGCAATATAATAGTCTCAAAGATTCAGTTTTAAACAAGCAATTTTACATAAGATTGAATGATTATAAAAAAGAAGCGGAAGAAACAAAAAGTACCAGTTTGATCTTATTGTTACAAAAAGATAATGTGATCAAAGACCAGCAATTAAAAGAAGAAATGTTGTTCAAAAAACAAAACGAAGCTGAACTTGCCCTGCTCGATCAAACAAATAAGATCATAGACCAGGAATTGCTGATCAAAGAACAAAATCTAAAAGAACAAATATTATTAAAAGAACAAAATCAGTCAGAGGTAGGTCTACTCGATAAAGAAAATAAACTAAAAGATCAGCGATTGAAACAGCAAGCCTTCATCCGCAATGCCCTCCTTGGAGGGCTTTTACTGTTTATACTATTAGGTGGTTTTGTTTTCAGAAATCTTTCACTGAAAAGGAAAAATGAAAAACTGGCCATTAAAAAAGGACAAGCAGAATTTCAACAGAAAGTTGCAGAGCTAGAAATGCAGGCGCTCCGTGCTCAAATGAATCCGCATTTTATTTTTAACTGCCTCAACTCCATTAACCGGTTTATTTTTAAAAATGAAACAAAAGTTGCTTCCGATTATCTTACCCGCTTTTCAAGATTAATAAGAATGGTATTGTTACACTCACAAAAAAAACTGGTGCCGCTGGAAGATGAGCTAGACATGCTGAAATTGTATCTTGATATGGAAAGATTACGGTTTAAAAATGCTTTTGACTATCATATCACCACCACGAATGCCATTGAAAATTCTTCGGTTTTTATTCCTCCGCTCCTGTTACAACCATTTTGTGAAAATGCTATCTGGCATGGATTGATGCATAAAGAGGGCCCGGGTCATTTAAATATTGTACTGAATGAAGACGACGGAATCTTAAATTGTATAATTTCAGATGACGGAGTGGGCAGGGAAAAGGCGGAAGCATATAAAAGTAAATCAGCTGAAAAAGAAAAATCAATGGGATTAAAAATAACCACTGAACGATTATCACTTTTGAACCAGGGTACCACCGGCGGTACATTTTATGAAATAGAAGATATAAAAAATGAACAGGGAGATGTTGCCGGTACAAAAGTAGAACTAAAGATCAGGTATAAAGAAACTGTTGAAGAATATGTTTAAGTACTCTTCAGCATATTGTGGAAAATTATTGAACCACATAGACACACTAGAAACATAGGTCGCCACATAGAATTCTATGTGTTATTCTATGTGCCTATGATCCTATGTGGTTCAAAAAATTAAAAAGAGACATGCTAAAAGCAATTATAATAGACGACGAGCCTTACTGCTGCGAGATACTGGCAGCTATGCTGGAATCAGATTGCCCTGAAGTAGAAATAATAAACATTTGTAATAATGCCAACGATGCATTGACCGCTATCCGTCAGTATTCACCAGACCTGGTTTTTCTCGATGTGGAAATGCCCCGGATGAATGGCTTTGAAATGCTGGAGCAATTACCTTCCATTAATTTCCATCTCATCTTTACAACAAGCTACGACCAATATGCTTTAAAAGCTATCCGTTTTAGTGCTATAGATTATTTACTCAAGCCAATTGACCGGGAAGAATTAAAAAAAGCTGTTCAAAAAGTAAAAGAACGAAACCAGTTACCACTGCCGCAGCAACTGGAAATCCTTCTGCAGAAAATAAAACAGCCTTCCAGCCCCGTTAATAAAATTGCCTTGCCAACCATGGAAGGCCTGCAGATGATACCCATTGAAACTATTATCAGTTGCGAATCTGATGATAACTATACCAGGTTGCAATTAAAGAGCAATAAAAAAATATTAGTCACCCGTTCCTTAAAAGAAATGGAAGAAATACTGGAGCAGCATTCTTTTATCCGGGTACATCGTTTTTACCTGGTGAACTTAAATGAAATTGAAAAGTATATTAAAGGCGATGGAGGCTACCTGGTAATGAGTGATGGTAGTTCTATTGATGTGGCGAAGAATAAAAAGGAACTGTTGCTGAAAAAACTATTACCTTATAAAGAATAAAAACCACAATTCGTATTAATAACCTTAATTACCAGGCAAACCCGGGGAACACGAAATAAAAGATCCTCCAGGAGCCATCATAGTTTGTCATATATAATTTGAAGGGCCCTTCAATATAGAGCGTTTCACCCATCTCAATTTCCGCATAGTAACTAAACATTCCTTCAGCGTGTCCTATTCCTTTTTTCTCCTTTTCATCCCATTCAAAGCTGGTATCCGAGCCACCAAATTTAATATTGAAAAACCGATGATAACAGCTCAGGCATTCGTTCAATTTTGTTATTACTTCCCCGGGTGTAAATATTTTTCCTTCTTCCGTAATCAGTTGATTGGCGAACGGGGAAAACTCTTCGTTGAATCCTTTTTCAAACCAGTGGTTTAAAAATAACATCGCGGTATTTCCAATATCAACGGCAGGATTTGGGTGAAAATCTTCATACAAAAAAAAATGCAGGTAACCGGGAAAATTCACTTCCCTGATATGTTTTTGCATTAATTCTTCGGTTATAAATGTATAAATAACGCAGAGTTCATATTGCCCCTGAACCTCAAGAATTATATTCTTTTCATGCAGCATCACCAGAATTTTTTCCAGTTCCTCCTTTACTTCGCCTTCTTTCAGTTCATCAATTTTTTTGATAGCCGGATTACCCATGCATTCATAAATGGTAACCGGCGTTGCTTTATCAAAGGAATCTTCAAAGAGCTGTACATTTTTCAAAAATGCTGCTTCCAGTTCCGGGGCCAGATCTTCACCATTACTACCGAATACAGCATTTCTTTCTGCCTGCATTTTTAATTTCAGGATTTCATTTTCAATGCGAAGGTTTTCTTCCGGGTCAGGGCTGAATTGCTGTTCCCGATATTCTTTGTTATGATCTTCCATACGTAACATTTTACTAAAGGTAATGATCAAGGAAAACGGCGCCTTGTTGAAAAGGACAGAAAAAAACGGGAAAATCCTGAAAATAGTCGGGGTTTTCAACTGTATAGAATAGAAAAAAACAATTCTATTCAGTGTAAATCTCACTGCGGTTGATATCAGCGAATGTAACTTTCAAAAAAATAAATATGGAAAAGATCTATGATTTAGAAGACAGATTTGTTGACTATACCTGTAGAATGATTGATGTAGTAGAAGCAATACCGAAAACCAGGAGTGGCAATTATATGGCAGGGCAGCTGATCAGAAGTTGTCATTCTCCGGCTTTTAATTATGGTGAAGCGCAGGCAGCTGAATCTCCCGATGATTTTATTCACAAGTTGAGAGTTGTTCTAAAAGAATTAAAAGAGTGTAGAATTTCGCTCAAAATTATTATTAAGAAAGCCTATATCAATCCTATATTAAAACTCAATTCCATTTACAAAGAAACGGAGGAGCTAATTGCCATTATCGGGAAAAGTATATCGACTGCAGAGAAAAATAAGAATAACAGGAAGAAAACCTGAATTGAAGATTGTTGATTGCCTGTTGAGTCTTTTCTTCAAAAGAGAGAAAGACTCTCCGAAGGAGTCCCGTGGAC
>JANMLJ010000313.1:0-3190 GCA_031372465.1 Chitinophagaceae bacterium
GCGGATAAGACTCCGTTCCTTTAGGCGTCAATCCAATTTCTTTAAATTGGTTAATGATATAGTTCATCGCCATCTCTTCTCCAATAGTTCCGGTTCTTCTACCTTCCAATTTATCGTCTGCAAGGTATTTAATGTGCATGCTTAGATTGTCTGCTGTTTGTGTATCGGCTTTTGTGATGATCTTTGGAGCAGCACAAGCAGCAAAAAATAGTAGTATTAAAAGAGTTTTAGAAAAGTTGGAATACATAATTGATTGTTGTGGGGCAAAGGTATTAGAGTAGTTATTCCAGTGTTGTTATTTTTTATAAAATATTATATGCCGGATTATATAACCTCTCTCTGGCAGCTATTCCAATATTTTACAGCGCTTATTCTGGACTCCCTGGTTACCAGCCCCGATTTTTAGGGATGTGGAGTAGAATATCCAGGAAGATCTTTTACCTCATCATCAAGAATCAGGCTTATATTATTTCTTCCCGATACAGTTGTCCAAAAATCGCAATTCGTAAGGCTGTTTGCCTTTACCAATCTACTTTTGCTGACATAGCTGAAGGTGAAAAACAATAAACTTCATATTGCATTAGTGGGTAATCCCAACAGCGGGAAAACCTCTCTTTTTAATTGCCTGACCGGGTTGAATCAGAAAGTTGGCAATTTTCCCGGCGTTACTGTTGATAAAAAAACGGGTTCAACTGCTTTATCTGCTACCCTTGCTGCAGAAGTCATTGATCTGCCCGGTAGTTATAGCCTTTATCCCAGGCGATTAGACGAATGGGTAAGTTATAAAGTACTCCTTGGCCAGGATAAAGAAATTAATGCCAGTGTAGTTGTTGCTGTGGCAGATGCCAGTAACCTGAAACGAAATCTTCTATTCTGCACCCAGATTATCGATCTGAAAGTACCAGTAGTTATTGCGCTCACCATGATGGACATGGCCAAACGAAAAGGAATAAAAATTGATATTGCTGCACTGGAAAGAGAGTTGGGCGTTCCTGTTGTTGCCGTAAATCCAAGAAAGAATAAAGGCATTCCACAACTTAAAAAAACGATTGAACAAATAGGGCAGAATTTGTATCAACCCCCGATCAGGGATTTTATCGATAATAAAGCCCTGGCTGAAACGGCAATCGGTGCCGTTAAAGATCATTTTCCTCAATTAAGCGATTATACAGCTATTCATTATCTCATCAATCATGAATCGTTTGATTTGACCGAGACGATGCAGCAAACAATTGAAGATATTGAATCGAAAAATAATTTTAATCCTACAAAGACACAGGCAGAAGAAATTTTACAACGCTATAGCCGTATCAGGCAGATTATGCAGCAGACTGTTTCTGAGCCGGATCCTTTACAGAAGTCCTTGTTCACCGAGAAATTGGATAATATTTTGTTGCACCGCCGTTGGGGTTATTTGATTTTGTTGGGTGTTTTATTTTTATTATTTCAAAGTGTGTTTTGGTTGGCACAGTTTCCAATGGATTGGATTGATTTGGGATTTGCCAAACTCAGTCATGCCCTTTCTACCGCTTTACCTGATAACCGATGGACAGATTTACTAATAAATGGAGTGATTGCAGGATTGGGGGGCATTTTACTTTTTGTGCCGCAGATAATGATTTTGTTTGGGCTGATAACTTTACTGGAAGATAGCGGCTATATGGCACGTATCAGTTTTTTGTCTGACAGGATGATGCGAAGCGTTGGTCTGAATGGTAAAAGTGTGATGCCAATGATCAGTGGCTTTGCCTGCGCTGTTCCTGCTATTATGAGTGCAAGGAATATTGAGAACAGGAAAGAACGGCTGTTAACGATACTTATAACTCCCTTAATGAGTTGTTCGGCCAGGTTACCGGTTTACACTATTTTGATTGGTCTTGTAATTCCTAAAACATACCTACTCGGTTTTTTGGGTTTACAGGGCCTGGTAATGATGGGTTTGTATTTATTGGGTTTGGTGATGGCATTAATAGTTTCTTATGTGGCCAAGTGGTTTATAAAAATAAAGGAGAGGAGTTTTTTCATTCTTGAATTACCTACTTATCGGTCTCCCCGGTGGAGTAATGTGTTGCCAACGATGATTACTAAGGCTAAAATTTTTGTTTTTGATGCCGGTAAAGTAATTATGATAATCAGTCTTGTGCTATGGGCCCTTTGTTCTTTTGGACCAGGCAATAAAATGCAAGAGATTTCGCAACGCTATGAACAAATGAAATCGCAACCGGGAGCTAATATGGTTGTGCTAAATAAAGAATATCAATCAGCAAAGCTGGAAAGCTCATATGCTGGTATATTAGGAAAAACGATTGAACCAGTTATTACTCCATTGGGGTATGACTGGAAAATTGGTATTGCCTTAATTACATCGTTTGCAGCAAGAGAAGTTTTTGTTGGTACTATGGCGACTATTTATAGTGTTGGTGATAACGATGAAGGAAGTTTGTTGTTAAAAGAAAAGATGAAAGCGGCAGTCAGACCGGATGGTAAATTGGTATTTAACCTGGCTTCCGGTTTATCGCTGATGATATTTTATGTTTTTGCGATGCAGTGCATGAGTACATTGGCTGTGGTTAAAAGAGAAACAAAGAGTTGGAAATGGCCGTTGATACAATTAATTTATATGACAGGTTTGGCGTATGTGATGAGTTGGATTGTATATCAGATTTTTAAGTAATCTTACTTTGTGGCTGGCTTCCACTTATCTTTTGGTTCAAAATAATTCCAAAGTATTTTTGAAATCTTTCTTGTTAACACCCACGCTTCGTTGCTATCACTCCAACTAATGTCTTTATTATTTTTGGTAAATATTGAAAATATATAAGGATTGTGAACTGCATTGGCCAGCAAGACTTCACTTCTCGATGCATTTACTGCACCGTTTTTGCAAAACACTTCAATGGTTGGTGGTATTTGTGATAAAGCCTCTGCATCCCAAAAATTTCGCCCCATTATCCGCAACATTTTTTCACTTATTGACGGTGAAATAACCTGGTAATTGTAAATCATCTCAAAGAGTTTTGCCATTTCGGAAGGGGTTGTTTGTCCCCAACCATACAGTGTTCTGTTATTTTCTCTACCGGGTGTTCTTGAATTTACCCGGGTACTTTTCATTCCCAGGCTGTCGAGAATTTCATTTATCCTCGTTCCTTTTCCAGCCAGGCTTTGCAACCATAGACTGGCCGTGTTATCA
>JANMLJ010000334.1:0-2517 GCA_031372465.1 Chitinophagaceae bacterium
CATGTCAATCCTCGTCATCATACTTTCATCATCAAACAAATATTCAGCAAGAGCTTTCGCCAGTTCTGTTTTACCAACACCTGTTGTACCGAGGAAGATGAATGAACCAATTGGTTTCTTCGGGTCCTGCAATCCTGCACGGCTTCTTCGTATGGCATCAGCTACCGCCGTAATTGCTTCTTCCTGTCCCACAACCCTTTCATGCAGATGTTCTTCCAGTTTCAATAACTTTTCTTTATCACTTTGCAACATTTTAGTAACAGGTATACCAGTTGCTTTGGCTACACTCTCCGCTATATCTTCTGCATCCACTTCTTCCTTCAACAAACGTTTCTCTGAAGAGTTAATTAGTTGATTGGTTAATTGGTTAATTAGTGTTTCCTGCTCTTTGATTTTTCCGTATCGAATCTCGGCAACCTTACCATAATCACCTTCTCTTTCTGCCCGTTCTGCATCCTGCTTCAATTGTTCTACCTGTTCTTTAGCGGCTTGTATTTTTTCCACCACATCTTTTTCTTCTCTCCATTTTGCTTTATAGGTATCTCTTTCCACAGAAAGATTAGCAATCTCGGTATTCAGTTCTTTCAGTTTTAAAGTATCATTCTCTCTTTTGATAGCTTCGCGTTCAATTTCTAATTGACGAATTTGTCTTTCCAGTGTAACCAGTTCTTCGGGCATGGAGTTCATTTCCAGGCGGAGCTTTGCTGCACTTTCATCTATTAAGTCAATGGCTTTATCGGGGAGAAAACGGTCCGTAATATAACGGCCAGATAATTCCACCGCTGCTATAATTGCTTCATCCTTTATTCTTACATGGTGATGTGCTTCATACCGGTCTTTCAAACCACGCAGAATGGAGATAGCATCTTCTATCGATGGCTCATCAATCATTATTTTCTGAAAACGTCTTTCTAATGCTTTATCTTTTTCAAAAAATTTCTGGTATTCGTTCAGTGTGGTAGCACCAACTGCCCGCAAATCTCCTTTTGCTAACGCAGGTTTTAAAATATTAGCGGCATCCATGGCTCCTTCGCCACCGCCGGCACCAACTAATGTATGAATCTCATCAATAAAGAGAATTATTTCTCCATCACTACCAGCCACTTCTTTTACTACTCCTTTCAATCGCTCTTCAAACTCGCCTTTATATTTTGCACCTGCAATGAGTAAACCCATATCGAGTGCATAGATGATTTTTGATTTCAGGTTCTCTGGTACATCCCCGTTTACAATACGGTGGGCAATACCTTCAGCGATAGCAGTTTTACCAACGCCGGGTTCACCCACCAGTATCGGGTTATTCTTAGTTCTCCTGGATAATATATGTAAGGTTCTTCTTATTTCTTCATCGCGGCCAATTACCGGATCGAGTTTGCCCTGTCTGGCCAGTTCATTTAGGTTCTTGGCATATTTATTCAACGCATTAAATTCCTGCGACTGTGTTTGTGACGTAACGGTTTCTCCTTTTCTTAATTCTTTGATGGCCGTTATCAACCCCTTTTCTGTCAATCCGGTATTTTTCAACAGCTTTGCCGCCGAATCATTCCCCTGTACAATGGCCAGTAACAAATGCTCGGGAGTTATAAATTCATCCTTGAATTGTTTTAATACTGCTCCTGCCCGCAAGACAACACTGTTGGCATCTCTACCAATATTCTGAGCAGGTTCGCCAGCTGTTATTTTTGGAAGTTTATTAATCAACTCATCCAGTTTACTATCAACCAGGTTGACAGTCACATTATTTTTTTTCAGCAAATAATCCACTGGCGAATCCTGCTGTTCCAATAACGCTTTCAGGATATGTTCCGTTTCAATATTCGGATTTTGTGAATTAAACGCTAATTGCTGTGCCTGTTGAAAGGCTTCGGATGCTTTTATGGTGAAATTTCCTAAATTCATGGGAGTAATTAATAGTTAATAATTAAAAATTAAAAATTCGTTGCAGATGAAGATTTCTTTTCTTCATGATATAAACTTTTATCTGTTATCTTTTAACTATTATCACAAATAATCATCCAATCTCTCAAAACCCGTTACTATGTCATATAAAGTTAGTTCTATCTGCATGAAAGTCAGTATTGTCGGGCTTTCCCTGCTATTCTTTCAGCAATGACCATCCACTTCAGCCCCTTAGCTTTCATTAAAAACAATCTTACCTTTAGTTAGTCTATACTTTTTGAATACATGTTTTGACAAACTATTTTTTCAAACAAAATGTTTTTATCATGAAACAACTGTTCCGTCTCGCCTGCATTCTCTTTTTTATTGCTGCATCTTTTAAATTGGCAGCCCAGAAAAATGGTTCTTTTACGTTCCAGATAATGGATTATGAAGGCTCTCCGATCACAAAAGCCAGGCTGATAGTGTTAAGTGGAGAAAGTCATTTCGCCAGCTACGGAGGCGTCATCACCTATTTTGGCGAAGAAGATTATGTAAAAAAGAATGGAGTGATGGTAAAGACAAGGGTGATGCCCCATTATATAACGGCAAAAGCACCTGGCTATAAAGACAGAACTA
>JANMLJ010000209.1:0-14404 GCA_031372465.1 Chitinophagaceae bacterium
AAAATGGTTCACCACAAATTATGATAGCTATCAACCTGCTATAGAAACCATCACCAACCTTAAAAAACTCAGTCTTGAAAACATCCATATCAAAATATTTTTTGGTAGTTGGTGCGGTGATAGTAAAAGGGAGGTTCCCCGTTTTCTAAAACTACTTTCGTTGATTTCTTTCCCGGAGAATAAAATTCAATTAATAGGAGTTGGTACGGGCGACTCTTTAGTAAAGCAAAGTCCGCAACATGAAGAAAAAGGTTTGGGAATATTCCGTGTGCCCGTTTTTATTATCTATAAAAACGGAGTAGAAATGAACCGTATCAATGAATTTCCGGCTTTTACGTTGGAAAAAGATCTGATGAGTATTGTAAAGAATCAGCCTTATACTCCCAATTATCGTTCTTTTGCTTCCGTGAACCGATGGCTTTCAGATGGTACTTTTAATGATGAAAATAGTAGTGTAGCAGGTCTGGCCGGTCAGCTGAGATCTTTGGTGAGTGGAGAAAATGAACTAAACAGCCTTGCTTATTTATTGTTGAAACAGGGAATGAAGAAAGAAGCATTAAAACTCTTTCAGGTGAATTATAACCTGTATCCTGAATCAACTAATGTAATTTCCAGTTTGGGAGAAGGATATTTTGAAAATACTGAAAATTCTAAAGCCATCTTTTTTCTGGAAAAAGCATTGGAGCTTAATAAAAATCCCCAGGATGTAAAAGGAATTCTGGAGATATTATACAAAGCAAAAGCTACGGTCAGCAAGTAGTTGGAAAACAGCATATTGCTTGAAGCTGTCCCTAAAGTCAATTCAAAAATAAATGCCGGTAAGGCGATAAGAAGGTAAGTATTGAAATTCATCTACTATTTTCTTCCCGACTTCCCTCCTACGCTAATGCTTCGGTGGGTAAATCCGTCTTACCGGCAATATGTAGCTTTTGGAGACAGCCTCTTATTTAGAACCTCCATACTTTTCCTTCCACAATTGATTAAATGATTTTTTGGGGAATACCATATTGCCCCTGTGCTCTTTCCAGCCTTTCAACAGGCTATTGACCACCCAGTTTTTTGTAGACCCACCTGCCATATTCATCCATTTACGACGCAACATTCCCTGCTTCCACATTTTCCAGGCCATCTTTTCTCCAAATGAACTATGACCTTCCACCACGGCCTCATGCCTGTTATCCAAAAGTAATTCATGCAAATTTATTTTGACTGCACATACTTCTGTACAAGCTCCGCATAATGATGAAGCATAACTAAGGTGCTTCCACTCTCCCATATCTTTTAAATGTGGTGTGATAACAGAACCTATCGGGCCACTATAGGGTGTTGCATAAGTATGTCCACCAATATTTTTATAAACGGGGCAGGCATTCAGACAAGCCCCGCAGCGGATACAGTATAAACTTTCCCGTTGTTTTTCATTAGCCAGAATAGTTGTTCTTCCATTATCAAGCAAGATCACATACATATCTTCTGGACCATCTGTTTCAGATGCTTGTCTTGGACCACTAATGATAGTGTTATAAACCGTTATTTTTTGCCCGGTTCCAAAGGTGGAAAGTAATGGCCAGAATAACGCCAGATCATTCATGGAAGGAATAACTTTTTCAATACCTGCAATAACAATATGCGTCTTTGGCATAGAACAACTCAACCTTGCATTGCCTTCGTTTTCGGTAACAGCAATACCCCCGATATCTGTAATAATAAAATTTGCACCGGTTACGCCTATTTCTGCCTGTACATACTTTTCGCGAAGAATGTCTCTTGCAACCAACGTTAATTGTTCTGGTGTTAATTTCGGGTCAGTACCCAATTTTTCGGCAAAAAGTTTTGCAACATCTTCTTTGCTTTTATGCATAGCGGGTGTAACAATATGATAGGGCGGTTCGCCATCTAACTGCTGAATATATTCTCCCAGATCAGTTTCTACACTTTCAATACGATTTTTTTCCAAAAAATCATTCAGGTGAATTTCTTCCGTAACCATACTCTTGCTTTTCACTAAGGTCCTGCAATTTTTTTCTTCGCATATCTTTTTAATTGCATCTAACGCCTGTTGTGCATCTTCTGCCCATATCACTTTAGCGCCTCTTTTGGTTATAATGGCTTCAAATGTTTCTAATTGCTTATCGAGGTTTTCTATCGCCTTCCATTTTATATTCTTGGCTTTTTCCCGGGCCAGGTTAACATCAGCAAACTGAAGTTTGCCTTGTGGCACCACCGTATTGTACTTACCAATATTAAAATTGATCTTACGTCGATGCTCTTTATCAGCTGATTTAATGGTACTTTTTGCGATAAATCCAGATACTATTTCTTTCACTTTTTTTATTTTAAGTTAGCTTCTTTCTTTGCGGATTGGATTTTTACTGCTTTATCAAGGGCATTATAAAATTCTTCGCCGTATTTCCTGATCAATGGTTCTTTCAAAAATTGATACGTTGGTACTTCCAATTTTTTTCCCAGTGCGCAGGCAGGGTTGCAAAGTTTCTCTCTTGGCTCATAATTTACCCGATTATAATCACCTTGCCGCCCTTTTTTAGCTATGATCGGAAATAAATGACAACTGATTGGCTTTTTCCAGGATATTACACCATCATAAAATGCCTGTTCAAAAGCACATTTTATAATTCCTTTTTCGTCTCTATTTCCGTATACACATATTTCGTTATCATTACCCAGGGTCGGAGTCACCCAACCAAACTCTTTATTATAAGTATATTTCCCTTTTTTCTCTATTTCTTTTATGGATTCTGGTGAAAGATATGGCTTTACTTTTTCATACATTTCCAGAACAATTTCCAGCTCATCATCATCCAGTGGGGCGCCCGCATCACCTTCTTCACAACAACCACCTTTACATTTGTTAAGATCGCAGACAAACTGTTTTTCGACTACATCATCACTTATTAATATGTTGTCAATTACTATCATAGATCAAAGATAATCTATCAATATCCTTTAACACAGTTCTAACACAGCCTTTTTATGAAGTAGCGCCATAGCCCGCATCCTACCATCAAACCACTGTATGCAAAACACTAGAATACTTACCCTTCAAAAATCAGTCAGGGTCTTTTTCCAGATGTTATTCTGGGTGCCGGTTACCGGCCTTAGCCTTCTACTGGTATATAATACACTCCCTTATTTTTCGTTCAATAAAGATCTCAGCTTTATTGAAGAAAGAAGCTTTTTGTTTAAGAGTGATTTTTATAATTCCTGTTTTTATATTCACATTTTTGCAGGATCCCTTTGCATATTGATGGCGCTTATCCAATTTTCGAGATATATCCTGAAAAAATCAAAAGCGATCCACCGTATTTCAGGGAAAATTTATGTTTCTGTAGTCCTGTTCCTGGGGGCGCCAACCGGACTGTATATGTCTTTTTTTGCAAAAGGCAGTTTTTGGGAAAGAGCTTTATTCCTGTTCATGGCTTGTTTTTGGTTCATTACAACGCTATATGGTTTAACGACTATTCACAAAAGAAATATAATAGCCCATAAAGTGTGGATGATGCGCAGTTATGCGATGGCAATGACAGCTGTCACCTTCAGGCTTTATCATATCATTTTTTACCTCCTGGATTGGGGCCATCTTGAAAACTATGAATTATCGCTCTGGTTAAGTGTAATTGGTAATATGTTGTTTGCCGAATGGATTATATATCGCCAGGGCAAAAATTATTTAAAATCATTTGCTACCTGAATATTTTTAAAAAGTCTATACTATAAAAAAGAATTTTCAAAACAGTTTGTTCACTAATAAAAATTAAACACATGAAATCAATTTTGTACGTTGGCGCCACGTTAATGATAGGTGCAAGTATTTATGGATTTGTTGACTACAAACAAACCAGGAACAAAAAAGAATTTAAAGAAATGTATCAGGAAGAAAAGGCCATAACACCTGTTGAAATAATCAACGACAAAAAAACAGCGTCACTTGAACAAAATGTTACCGGGGAAAAGCAGCCTATCAGTGATAATAAGACGGTGATTACAAAAAAACCGGCAAATAGTAAAGAGGAGACTTTCAGCACTATTAAGCCAATAGCTGCGGAGGAAAAAATGGTGCCTGCCGAAACAAAGGTGATAGAAAAAACAAGTGTTGCCATTCAGCCATCCAATGATAGTGGTGTTGAAAAAAAGAAAAAGAAAAAAAGAAAATTAAGTACCAAACTTTTCAGCCGTGGTGCTTTGGATGAACGCTATGTTAATCCAAAAGAAAAAGTGGAACTTATCAAAGAAGACTTAAAGAAACCTGAAAGCAAAGAACAGTAAGAAAGTATCCTGTCCGGTCTGAATGTTTACAATTCTGTTCTTTGCATACAGTTCATTTATTGTTAACATCAGACTCAATCAGTTTACACTTTAATGATCTGTTCAAAACCCCGGCGTTTTTCACCGGGGTTTTTTTAAACTTAAGCGAATAACAAAAGGGCTTATTCTTACATCCGAACAGACTTGTTCTGCTTTAGTATTATTTCCACTTAAGTGTATTGATAAGATGTTCGACATCTTTTTTCAAAAAATCATTTACAATTCCCAGTGAGTCTGCATTAGGTGTTGCATCAAAATACAATGCCCCTCTTAAGAAATGTTTGGTAGAGTCTGTCAAAAAAAACTGGTTGGCTGTTGCTGTATTACCACCAAGGTTAAAATACATTCCTTCTATTTTATTGGGAGTCAATATCCTTCTTTCTTCAATGCCGGTTGATATATCTACATGCTGCTTATAGGCCATTTTAAAGCCGTCTCTTATTAAAGAATCAAATTTATTTCGGCCACCGATCGTTTTATAACTAATATAGATTCTGCCGGCAAATTGCGGCAGATCGATATTTAACCACCAGTCACCTGCTTTTTCTTCAAAAAAGGAAGAGTCTTTCAGCACTTTTGCATAAACCGGGTATTCAAAAGTGTACGGATAACCAGGCTGGTCAAATACCTGATACTTTTTTTCAGGGAATTCTATATGAAAATACCCTTTCTTTTTCCCGGATGAATAATCGCTGTTACAGGCTATGTGAAAAAAACAACCAGCCATTAAAAAAAGCGTTAATCGAAAAATAGTTTTCATGAATGGTTAGTTAATCAACGTTAGGTTTAATGGTCACTTTAACTGATTGTATACGATTATTGTCCATTTGCATAACTCCAAATTCGAAGTCTCCGCAAGGTATTACACGATCAGCTGCAGGAAACTCGCCGGCCAATTCAAGTATCAAACCCGCCAAAGACTCACTCTCTCCTCTCACTTTCTCAAATGTATCCGTAGGCAATTTCATTATCTTACACATATCATACAGCATCGTTTTACCTTCAAAGATAAAGTTGTTATCATCAAGTTTTCTGTTGCCATTTTCTTCTTCATCAAATTCATCTTTTATTTCCCCGATCACTTCTTCCAATATGTCTTCCATCGTTACAATACCGCTGGTACCACCAAACTCATCTACTACTACGGCAAAGTGAATATGTTTTTGCTGAAATTCTTTTAGCAAATCTTCAATTAATTTTAGTTCTGGTACAAAATAGGGTTGCCGGATAAGCGGATGCCAGTCATAATTTTCTGCTTCCGTTAAAAAGGGAACCAAATCCTTCGTGTTTATGATACCTGCTATTTCATCAAGGCTTTCTCTATATACTGGCAATCGTGAATAATGAAGTTCTTCTACTCTTCTGACTACATCCCCAAAAGAAGATTCATACGCCAGTCCATTTACATCTAATCTGCTACGCATAATTTGCTTTACGGTGATATTGCCGAACTTGACTATTCCTTTTAAAATATTCTTCTCTTCCTGCGAAGCTTCCAGATCAGTTTTAATGTCAATAGCTTCGTCCAGTTCCTGCCTGCTCATTGCTTTTGTTTTATCAGCACCTGCACCTTTTCCAATCCTGTCTGCCAGCTTCACTGTCCATTTACTTATTCTTCGCAATAGCAGATGCAATCCTTCTATTATGAATGATGAACCATAGGCAAAGCGGAGGTTATTCTGAGCTGCCCATACCTTAGGAAATATTTTACCAATAAAGATCAATACAAAAGCAATAACAGCTACTTTGGAAAGCATGGCAACAAAAGCACCCACTTTGGCAAAAGAAATAAACTGATCAATTAAATAATTTGCCAGAATAATAATACTTATGTTCAAAACAGTTCCTGCAATCAACAAAGAAGCATACACTTCTTTGGGCTCTTCCAGTAAATTGATAATTCGTTTTGCAGGAACATGCTGTTTTGTTTTCAACATATTTATATCCTTTTTCTTCAACGAGAATAACGCTACTTCCGCGCCTGAGATAGTGAAAACCAGCAGTAATAATACAACCAGCAAAATTGCCAAAAAAGTAGTGCCCTGCAGATTAATAGAAAGGAATATAGCAGAAAGATAACCTGTACCGGGAAAAAATATCGAATGGGTTTCCAAAGCAATAAGTTTTTAAAAAATAATTGGTATACCTGCTGGCTACTAAGTTTGGATGGAGCTTTTCTTTTACTCCATTCTTTCACTTCTTAACAGCCTTTCACCCTGGTACCTCACTTAATTACCTTCCAAATTTTAAAAAGGAAGATGTTACAGCGAAACTGACTGAAATTACCATACAGGCAGGCAGGTTTAAAAATGGATTTAATAAAAATTCCGGTACGAAGTTATTGAATTTACAATTTACCCGTAATCCACCAGGTATTACATAGTTGTTAAAGGTAAAAACATGATTGATAGAACCTATTGATAAGAAGATGTCTCAAAAATTAAATATTGCCGGGAAGACGGATTTACCCACCGAAGCATTTTTAATCCTCGAAGCTTTAGCGTAGTGGATAGCGTAGGAGGGAAGTCGGAAGAAAATAGTAGTTGAATTTCAATACTTACCGTCTTAACGCCTTACCGGCATTTATTCTTGAATTGACTTTTTGTGACAGCCTTTATGTTACAATAAACATTACTTCTCAACTTTCTTTCGCAGGTATTGATTTATGAACTGCGGAAAAGCATATTTATCTGTTTTCTTTTCCAATACCCACAACCAAGAATTCGGAAGTTTTAATTTTTTCTTTAGCTTTAATTTAATAAACCGACCCGTTATAAGCTGATGCGAAAGTTGTTGTTTATAAACAGGAGAAACTGATACCAGTTCGTACTCTTTTTTTAATACCCATTTTTTCTTTTCTAGTTTCTCTAAAATATCTTTCTTATCCAGTTCAACTGCAGATTCAATCAACGGAAACTCATAAAGATCCTGCCAGATGTCTTTCTCATTCCGTTGACGAATAGCTATTTCATTTCCATATTCCAGTATCAAATAGTTAAACCATCGTTTCCTGATACTGACTTTCTTTTCTTTTACCGGCAATTCGTTTACTTTATTTTCAAGAAAAGCTGAACAATACTTTTTAAAAACACAGGTAGAACAAAGTGGTAATGCCGGCTTGCAGATGACTGCCCCAAAATCCATAATGGCCTGATTAAATATACCGGGTTGCTTCTTATTCAATAATTCATTTGCCAGCTCAGTAAATATTCTTTTGCCAACCGTTGTATCGATTGGCTTTTCAATACCAAACAATCTTGCCAATACCCGAAAAACGTTTCCATCTACTACTGCATAGGGCAGATTAAAAGCAAATGAAGAAATAGCAGCAGCAGTGTAAGGTCCGATACCTTTTAATGCCTTTATTTTTTCATAATTATCAGGAAACTCACCTTTCAGGTCTTTTGATATATATCGAGCTGTGGCGATAAGATTTCTGCATCTTGTATAATAACCCAAGCCTTCCCAAAGTTTGAAAACGATATCATCGGTAGCTTTTGCCAGTTTATGGATGTCCGGAAATTTATTGATGAAGTTGTTATAATAATTTAATCCTTGTTCCACCCTTGTTTGCTGAAGGATTATTTCACTGAGCCATATTTTATAGGGGTCTTTTTCCCCTTTCCAGGGCATTTTCCGCTTATTTTTCTCCCTATCCCATTTTATTAAGAGGGTAGAAAATTTATTTTTAAGTTTTTCTTGAGCCATATTTATGGATAAAATAGCCAAATAGTTGATTTAGGCAGCCAAATATGCGTCATTTATTATTGACTGATATCAATTCAATTTAAAAAATTATTGCTATTTAGTTGACTATCATATTATTTTATCATAAATTGGTGTTCTTAAAACCTGCAACAATGAGAAAAGCCGACCTGGTAAATCAGATTTCTGAAAAAACAGGCATACCCAAAGTAGATGTGCTTGTTACTCTTGAAACGATGTTTAAAGAAGTAAAAGACACGCTTGCCGCTGGCGAAAACATTTATATCCGGGGTTTTGGCAGCTTTATCACTAAGAAAAGAGCAGCAAAAATAGGTCGTAATATCAAAAAGAATATCGCGGTACATATACCCGAACATTATATTCCCGCTTTCAAACCTGCCAAAGAATTTGTAGCAGAAGTTAAAAAATTGAAAGAACTAAAACCTGATACAGGCCCTGGTGAAGATTCTGCATAAACCTTCTTTTACTGCCTCAATATACAAGCCATTAAGGTAACTTTGCCTCCTTAAATTTTTCTCGTGAAGAAACCTCAATGGATAACTATTGGAATTGCTGTATTGCTGACAGCCTGTTTATTTGTATTTGGAAGAACTGTTCCTAATAAGAAATCTGTAGCATCTACAGAACATGGCCCGGATGACGGGCATGACCATGACCCTGCTAAAACTTCCGTAACTATCGATACTATACTGCAACTGGCCAAAAAAGAACTAACTCCAGAGCAAAATGTACGAATTAGCACATTGGAGAATAGTATCTCCAGAGGTGACGTAAAAGACCAGCAATTGCATGTGTATCACCAGTTAGCGCGGTTTTGGGCAGACTCAGCGCATATTTTTGAACCATACGCCTGGTATAATGCTGAAGCCGCCAGATTGGAAAATTCAGAAAAAAACCTCACCTTCGCCGCCCAACTATTTTTGGATAACCTGCAAACGGATGAAGTAGTAGAGCGCAGGAAATGGAAAGCTTTACAAGCCAAAAATTTGTTTGAAAGATCTTTGATGATAAATCCGGATAATGATTCAGCCAAAATAGGCCTCGGCGCCTGCTTTTTATTTGGTAATATTTCTGCAGCACCCATGGAAGGAATATTAAAAATCAAGGAAGTTGTAGATAAAGACAGTGCTAACCTCTATGGACAGATGATGTTGGTAAGAGGTTCGCTTATATCCGGGCAATATGATAAAGCTATCAATCGGTTGGAAATGGTTAACAGGATAAAACCGGATGATATCGATGCCATGCTACTGCTTGCAGAAGTGTATGAAAGGATGAATAATAAAGAAAATGCAATAAGCTGGTATCAAAAATGCCTTTCTTTTGTAAAGGATACTGAATTAAAAATGGCTGTTGAAAAAAGGATTGCAGAGTTAAAAAAGTAAAAAAGCCTGAGAAAAGGGCAAAGAATAGAAACTTATTATAAACAAGATTTAAAAATTATTTGATTATGCCTTGTGGTAAAAAAAGGAAGCGTCATAAAATTGCGACGCACAAACGTAAAAAAAGACTTAGAAAGAACCGTCATAAGAAACGGAATAAGTAGTCTGGAGTCTTGAGTCCGGAGCCGGGAGTAAACCGCAACATACAATGGTCCCCGACTTCTGACTCATGACTATCAACTCCTGACTAATTTCCAGTCTACCGGTTTTTTGCCGTACTAGTTTGCACTCCATCAATTTGCTTTCAGTACTCCAATTATGTCCCAGCATTTGGTACGGATTTCCGGCAACCCATAATCAGCCTTTTTTAAAGGCAGATGAAAATCGGTTCAACAGGAAAATGTTTCTATGTTATACCCATTGAGTACCCGTTATAATTCAACGATAAATACTAACGGTAATAACAATGGTTTTATACAATAAAAATTCGGACTTAATTTATATTCATGTTTGGTATAAGCTCTAATGAATAAAGAACTTATTATTAATGCGGCTCCTCAGGGTGTAGAAATTGCGCTGTTGGAGGACAAGAAGCTGGTAGAACTGCATAGCGAAAAAAGCGATGCCCGTTTTGCTGTTGGCGACTTGTATCTGGGAAAGGTTAAAAAACTGATACCCGGACTCAATGCTGCTTTTGTAGATGTTGGTTTTGAGAAAGATGCTTTTCTTCATTATACCGACCTGAGTCCCTATGCCAAATCCCTGCTGAAGTTCACGAATATGTGTATGCAGGATAAATCGGAGGCGGGTCTTGATTTCAGCAAATTTACTATTGAAGGAGAAATCGTAAAAACGGGTAAGATCAATGAGGTATTAGGCGGTAAGCCACATGTACTGGTACAAATTCTCAAAGAACCAATTGCAGCTAAAGGACCAAGACTTAGTTGTGAATTATCATTACCCGGTCGTTTTGTTGTACTTACACCCTTTAATGATATTATAGCTGTATCAAGAAAAATTCATTCTTCAGAAGAGAGAAAACGTTTACAAAAAATTGTAGATTCTATAAAGTCGAAGAATTTTGGTGTAATAGTCCGTACTGCTGCTGAAGGAAAAAATACTGCTGAACTGCACGAAGACCTTTCTTCATTAATAGCGATGTGGGAGAGTATTCAGAAAAATTTAAAAGGTGCTGTGGCTCCTGCCAAAATACTGAGTGAACAAACAAAGACCACCAGTATGCTACGGGATTTATTAAATGAAGATTTTAATAAGATTGTTGTAAACGACCGTGACATTTTTACCGATACAAAAAATTATATACAACGTATTGCCCCTGAAAAAGCTGATATCGTTTCTTTTTACCAGAATGGCTCTCCCATTTTTGATTCATTTGGTATTACCAAGCAGGTTAAATCATCGTTTGGCAAAACAGTGAATATGGATAGCGGGGCTTATCTCATCATTGAACATACAGAGGCGCTTCATGTAATTGATGTAAACAGTGGGTATAAAAGTGTAAGTAATAACCAGGAGCAAAATGCACTGGAGACAAACCTGGAAGCCGCTGAAGAAATTGCCCGTCAACTTCGACTGAGAGATTTAGGGGGCATTATCGTTGTTGATTTTATTGATATGAAGCTACCGGATAACAAACGGAGGCTGATGGAAAGAATGGAAGAGTTTATGAGTCCTGACAGGGCTAAACATGCTGTATTGCCTATTTCCAAATTCGGCATTATGCAGATCACCCGTCAACGGATGAAGCCGGAAATGAATATCAATACACAGGAAGTATGTCCGAGTTGTAATGGCACCGGAAAAATATCTTCAACTTTGTTATTGGAGGATGAAATAGAAAAGAACCTGAGTTACCTGATTACGCATAAAAACAGCAATCTGAAATTAGTAGTGAATCCAATTATTCATGCTTATCTCACCAAAGGCTGGCCATGGAAAACCCGGATGGCTAAATGGAAAAGAAAATTTGGGCAAAAAACAAGAGTGGAAGCTGCTACAGATTATCATCTGACGGAATATAAATTCTTTGATCAGCATGATGAAGAGATAAAATTATAACCCTTGCTATTTAAAATAAAAAGAGGTTGGTAAATAATTTACCAGCCTCTTTTTATTTTATGATAAACTGCAATCTAAAGTTTTTGCAAAACTAATTTCAAATTACCCTGGCTTGAACCGTTATATTTAACCAGCATAGTTAAGGTAATATAACCGGTACAGGAGAAAACATACCCGCAGGGTACAGTATCTCCAGCGCCAGAAGATGAATTCGCACCCTGAGCTGTGGCGGTACCCGGATAGTTATTTGCAAAAGTTACCAATGGTACAGTGGCTGTTCCGGTTGCAGGATCAATTTTTACAACTAAAGGATTTACAACATTCCCATAAGCAGGATTTGGCCAAATTTTGCTAAGGTTTATTTGATTAGCAGCAGGCCCATCAAGCACCTGTACAATATCACCGGGTGACCAATCCTGCCAATCATCCTGAATTACTCTGTAATTTCCCGCTACAGGACCTGAAAATGGGCATGTAATAAATGCCTGCCATCTGAATACTGCATTATAATTTGAGTTGTTTTCCAATGCCCCAAGTGTATTGGAGAGGTCATATTTTTTGCCGTCCTTAGTAATGACCTGGTTATAAAAGGTATAAAAATTACCAGGGGAAAGAGAAGCAACGGTAACACCAAGAGCTGTTGCAACTTCCTGGCTAGTAGCTGATAAAACAGTACCATTTCCGGTAAATGGAATTGTCTTTATCTTTTTCCATGCAGCAGGATCTGAATTTGAACCGGCTACAACATATAGCACCACACTTGCCACTTCTCCACCATATTGGTTTACTTTGATACTGACAGTAGAAGTTGGAGTATTGTATGCAAAATTTAAATTAACCGCTGCCGCCAGGGTAATATAAGAACCAACATCCAAATTGGCAACATCAGCTAATGGATTCTGAACTCCTGATTTTTTACAGGATGAAATAAAGATTAAACTGAATAGGCATATATAACTGATTATTTTTTTCATAACTATTTATTTTATTTGATGAAGTTATCGGGGTTATTGTCCCAAAATACTTTATTTGCTGTTGTTCCTGGTGTTTTTTGTGCAGGTGCATTAACGTTTCTGTTAACATAAACAGAAGGATAAAACATAGACCTGATAAAAAATCCCGGGGTTGGTGTACCTACAACCGGCTGCATATTATTAGGGCTGCCTGTTCTTCTGTAATTATTATACGCCTCTATACCATTTCCCCAAGTAGCCAGGTAATATTCCTTCATAATTATATCCAGTCTTTTTGCATCTGTTGTTGCAGCATCATAATTTGCCAACACGGTATTTACATATGCATCAATTGAAGCAACTGTAGGTATATTAGCTACAGGAACCGTTACATTAACCGTAGCCGGGAATGCCAATACTTTAGCAATTGAACCCCTGATACCCTGTTCCAGTAAAAATCTTGGGGTACCCCTTACCGTAATACCTAATCTTAAAGCAGCTTCAGCTTCCAGAAAAGAAGTATAGAAAGACATCCAGATAGGATCAATTCCTGCACCTCTGCCCCCTCTTGTATTGCTAATTATAGAATTTTGACTTGCATCAAATTCACCACCGGCAGGATAAACTCCCCAGGTAGTTCTATTTTGACCATCAGGCGGAATACCTGAGTTGTCCCCATGATCTCTTCCCCAATAACCTGCACCTACTAAGCAAAATGGCATGTCTGGCGTATAATGCCCGGGAAATGCCTGTATTGAACAGGAGGAACTTTGTGGGTTTACATTAGCGTAATTTGTATTTTGACGATAAAAATAATACCTGCGTCTTGGGTCTAAATTACTAACCACACCACCACCTGATTTTTCGATTCCAATAGCCCACATAAAATAATTTCCGATATAATCATTAGCACTGTTGCTACCTGCTGTAGCATTATTATAATTCGTTGCATAATGCGGGTGTCTGCTATCAGGAGCATTATTAACTGTAGAATACTTAAATACAAAATCATTGGTGGATGCATTGACCAGATCATTGGTTGTCATCAGCGTAGAAACTTTTGATGTTACATTCGCTGCATCAACAAGTCTTGTCTGCATATAAAATTTCAGTTTCAGTGTTTTTGCAACAGTAGCCCATTTGGCTGCACTCCCGGCTCCCGGGAAAAACAGGTCATTAGGAGTAGTGGCTGCAGCGCCTGTTTTAGTGAAATTAGCAATGGCATCATCGAGTAATGTTTGAACTGATGCATAGACCTGTGCACCAGGGTCTGCTTTTGGATTTTTATTTGCTTCTCCTAATGCAGCTTCGGAATTAGGCACATCGCCAAAATAATCAACCAGGGTTCCCATTATATATGCTTTGAGTACCTGGGCAATACCAGCCTGTACAAACTTTTTTTGCTGGAGGGCGATAGGAATCAGTGTATTGATATTTACAATGGCCCCGTTATAAGCATTTCCCCATATCCCGTCAAATGTGGATGGGGTGTATGCATTGCTGTAGAGGGGTCCGTACATGATTTGCTGCCTTGTCAATTGACCACCTATATCCGAAGCAGTTGTATAAATTCCGGTAAAAGCTAATTGAACATTATTTAATAATAAGTCAACGTTGGCTAAAGATGGATCAACAGAGTTGGGATTAACCAACCCGGTGTCCAGTTTTTTACAAGCAACAATACTGCTTAGTAAAAAAATAGGTATTATCAGTTTATAATATTTCATATGAAAAAAATTTAAAATTAAAAAGTAATTCTTATGCTTGCTCCAATACGACGGGCAGATGGGCCTGTAAAAAATTCGAGACCACGACCGTTACTAACACCTAATCCGGAAGTTTCCGGATCAAAATTTACATATTTTGGAAAATTAGGTGCATAATACCATAAGTTGTTCCCTGAAATACTAAGAGAAACATTTCCAAATGGTGTTTTTTGGA
>JANMLJ010000362.1:0-9804 GCA_031372465.1 Chitinophagaceae bacterium
GCATCTGCCAAACCTGTAACCAGGTTAGTAGCACCCGGCCCGCTGGTAGCAAACACTACACCCACATCTCCACTTGTTCTCGCATAGCCTTGTCCGGCATGTATGCCACCTTGCTCATGACGAACCAAAATATGCTTCAACTTATCAGCATAATCATACAAAGCATCATAGATAGGCATGATAGCACCACCGGGATAACCAAAAATGGTGGTTACATTTTCAGCAATCAATGCTTCAAGTACTGCTACAGAGCCAGACACAGCCCCCCCAACCCCCACAAGGAGGGCTTTTGGACCCTGCTCTTTTTTAATTTCCTTTATTTTTTCAACTAGTTCCATAAAATGGGTTTAGCTTTTATATTCTTTTTTACTTTTCAAAAGTTCGGACTCTAAAGTCCTCCGCCATTCGGCGGAGATTTAGGGGGCCTCATCCGTTACACAACCTTCACTGGCATCTTTTACCTGTTGTGCATACTTGAATAAAATTCCTTTTGTCGCTTTTAGCTTCGGTTGCTTCCACTTGTTTTTTCTTTTCTCAATATCTTTCTTACTTATCTCCAGTGTGATCTTATTTTTCTTTACATCAATTTTTATAGTGTCATTATCTTTTACCAAAGCGATTAACCCTCCGTCAAAAGCTTCGGGAGTAATATGACCGACAACAAAACCATGTGTACCACCACTAAATCTTCCATCTGTTATCAATGCAACCGATTTGCCCAAACCTGCACCAATGATTGCGGAGGTTGGTTTTAGCATTTCAGGCATTCCTGGTCCGCCCCTTGGTCCTACATATCTTATCACTACTACATCTCCGGCTTTTATTTTACCTGAATTGATACCGTTTATCAATTCAAATTCTCCGTCAAAAACTCTTGCTGGCCCTTCAAAAATTTCTCCTTCTTTTCCGGATATTTTTGCTACACATCCTTTTTTAGCAAGGTTGCCATACAATATTTGCAAATGACCGGTTGCTTTTACAGGATTATCCAATGAATGAATAATAGTTTGTTTACTAAATTCCAGATCAGGAACATTTGCCAGGTTCTCCGCCATTGTTTTACCTGTTACGGTTAAGCAATTGCCATGCAGTAATCCGTTTTGTAATAAATATTTCATGACTGCCGGAACTCCACCATGTTGATGCAGATCCTGCATGAGGTATTTACCAGAAGGTTTTAGATCTGCTAGTACGGGTATTTTATCACTGATGGTTTGAAAATCATCTTGTGTTAATTTTACGCCTGTACTTTTTGCCATCGCTATCAGGTGCAAAACTGCATTCGTACTTCCTCCCAACACCATGATTACCGTGATCGCATTATCAAATGCTTCTCTTGTCATGATATCAGAAGGCTTTATATCATTTTCCAGTAATAAGCGAATGGCTTTGCCTGCATCAACACATTCTTTTTGTTTTTCCTCACTTAATGCAGGATTAGAAGATGAGTAAGGTAAACTCATTCCTAATGCTTCAATCGCTGAAGCCATTGTATTGGCTGTGTACATACCACCGCAGGCGCCTGCCCCCGGGCAGCTATTTTTTACTATTCCAATAAAATCTGTTTCATCTAATTGACCCGCCATTTTTTGACCCAATGCTTCAAAGGCACTGACAATATTTAAATCCTGCCCTTTATAATGCCCGGGTGCAATTGTTCCACCATACACCATTATTGCCGGTCTATTCAATCGTCCCATGGCAATAATGGAGCCCGGCATATTTTTATCACAACCCGGCACAGCTATCAACCCATCATAATAATGAGCACCGCAAACTGCTTCAATAGAATCAGCAATGATATCACGGCTTACTAAACTATACCGCATGCCATCGGTTCCGTTACTGATGCCATCACTGACACCGATCGTATTAAAAATTAATCCTACTAAATCATTATCCCATACACCTTGTTTGATTGTTTTTGCCAAATCATTCAGGTGCATATTACAAGTGTTACCATCATATCCCATGCTCACTACGCCTACCTGTGCTTTTTTCAAATCAGCATCTGTCAATCCAATACCATATAACATGGCTTGTGCGGCAGGTTGTGTAGGATCCTGTGTAATAGTTTTACTATATTTATTTAAGGCCTCCCTGCCCTCCGCAGGAGGGTTCTTAGACTCCGATATATTATGAGTTCTTTTATTCATTACAAAGTTCAATTTTCGAAATTTTGAAATCTCCTTCATTGGAGGCAACCAATGTTTGGGATTGTAATTCCGGAGAGGCTGTTACTTTATTTTTATAGGCATCTTGTATTTTTTTACTGACAGACACTTCCCAGGGAAGTGCAAACTTTGTATCATCCAGACTTTCCCAGCCAATTACTTCTGCTGCAGTACCACAAAAGAATACGGCGTCAGCTTGTTTTAATTCTTCAGGAATAAATAATTTTTCTTCAACATCGATACCCAGCTCCTGACAAATTTCAATTACGGTTGCTCTGGTAATACCTGGTAAAATATTTCCAGTTGATGGAGTAAAAAGTTTTCCGTCTTTTTCATAAAATACATTTGCCCCGGGGCCTTCCGCCACAAAGTCATTCATATCAGTCAGTAATGCTTCATCAAACCCATTTGCTTTTGCTTCCTGGCTGGCAAGAATGGAATTAACGTAGTGACCGCTGGCTTTGGCTTCAATTTTAAATCCTTTGGGGTTGGGTCGTTGAAAGGAAGATGTCATTACCCGTAATAATTTATCACCCAAAAAAGGTTGCATTTCCCAAACCTGGATTACAATAAATGATTCGGTGTTTTTTACAAAGCTCATATTGGCTGGTGCATACACAACCGGGCGGATATAGGCATCCTGTAAATTATTTCTTTTTAAAACTTCATATGTTGCTTCAATCAATTCTTCACCCTGCCAATGATAAGGCATATTTACAGCTGCAGCTGATTTTTCTAATCTATTAAAATGTTCAACAGCTTTAAAAATTTTCGTTTTGCCATTCACCGTAGCATAGGAGCGGATACCTTCAAAAACAGAATAGCCATAATGCAGAGATTGGCTATACAGATCCATTTTAGCTTCAGCTGCTTTTACAAATGAGCCGTTCAGCCACAATACCGTGTTTTCATTATAATAGCCTCCCATCCCACCGCCAGTGGTCTTTGGACTCTCAACATTTGAAGTTGCTTTTTGTGTTTCGTTGTTTAGATTCTTTGTTGCCATAGTTATTTTGCAGTTTAGGGCTCTTAAGCCCCTCCTTACAGAGGGGTTTTGTCCGAAGGACTCCTTCGGAGGGGAGGCCAAAAAAAACCCGCCTTTTTTGGAGGCGGGTTGCGTATTGTTTGTTTTTTAAATTAACGTCATGCACCACCTCCAGTTGAAGAAGATATAATAATAATGACCACAATAATAATTGCGGAAACAGAATTAATAATACGATAGATGCTATTCTTCAACATGTAAGATGTATGTTCTATAAATATACAACCCGAATTCCAAAAAAAGAACTTTTTGAGCAATAATTTTTAAAGCCCTGGCCGATAATGGCTTTTTATAGGCTTTATATAATCGTTGATTTTCTTAATTCAATATTTTCTTTCTTGATTGAACCGGAAATTTTCCCGCTTACATAATCGCTTATCAATTCACCAATAGTGGTAGTGAAATAAAAATTGATCGGGTCTATATCCTTGGTAACAAAAGAGTATTGTAAGGTCCAGTTCACCGCTTCCCGAACCAGGTTGGCCTCATCATGCATATTTAAATGATCGAGCAGCATGGCAGTAGAAAGGATGGAGCCAACCGGGTTGGCAATATCTTTTCCGGCAGCCTGCGGGTAGGAGCCATGAATAGGTTCAAACAAAGCAGAATTTTTTCCAATAGATGCTGATGGTAATAAACCCAGTGAACCACTTATTACACTGGCTTCATCACTGATAATATCACCAAACATATTTTCAGTAAGGATCACATCAAATTGTTTGGGATTCAGGATGATTTGCATAGCTGCATTATCTACAAACATATAATCAACCATTACCTCTGCATATTGCACGGCCATTTCCTGAACTACTTTTCTCCATAGCCTTGATGTTTCCAGTACATTGGCTTTATCAACCAGTGTCAGTTTCTTTTTTCTTTTTTGAGCCGATTGAAAAGCAAGATGAGCAATACGCTCTATTTCTTCCCTGCTGTAAATACATTCATCCAATGCCTGTGTACCTTCTGCATTTAATTCTTTTTTGCCAAAATAAATTCCACCGGTTAGTTCCCTGAAAATGATAAAGTCTACCCCTTCAATATTCTTGCTTTTCAAGGGCGATAAATGATGCAGCGTAACGTATGTAGTAACCGGGCGGATATTCGCATAAAGTTGTAATGATTTACGGAGTTTTAACAAGCCTTGCTCCGGTCTTATTTTTGCCGTAGGATCATTATCATATTTGGGATGACCAATGGCGCCAAATAAAATGGCATCACTGTTCAGGCAAACTTCTATTGTTTCATCCGGCAGCGGATTGCCGGTCTTATCAATGGCGTCTGCACCCATCAGGCAATAGGTATAATTAAATTCATGACGGAATGTTTCCGCAATGGCATTCAATACACGTATCGATTGTTTGGTTACTTCTGGTCCGATGCCGTCACCTTCTATTACTGCTATGTTTTTTTTCATTTTAAGTTTTCTTTATTTCAGCTACGAGTTGTGAGCTGCGAGTTGCGAGACATTAACTCGAAGCTCGCGACTCATGACTCACAACTTTTCCAATTCAAATTTTTGTATCTCTTCTTTTATGCTTATTAAATAATCAATATCATCATACCCGTTCATCAAACAGGTTTTTTTGTAACTGCTAATATCAAAATGCTCCTGTTCGCCGGTGGAAATAATGGTGATGGTTTGTTTCTCCAGGTCAATAGTCAGTTCTGTATTATTATCCTGTAAAAAAATACGTTGCAGAAAGGCCTCACTTACCTGTACAGGTAATACGCCATTGTTCAATGCATTATTTTTAAAAATATCTGCAAAGAAGCTGGAGACTACTACCCTGAATCCATAATCCAGAATAGACCAGGCGGCATGTTCTCTTGATGAGCCACAACCAAAATTTTTACCCGCTACCAATATTTCCCCATCAAACTGTGACATATTCAGGGGAAAATCTGCTCTTGTTTTTGATTCATCATCATTGTAATAACGCCAGTCACGAAATAAATTTTTACCAAAACCATCTTTAGTGGTTGCTTTTAAGAAACGGGCAGGTATGATCTGATCAGTATCAATATTCTCAATATTGATTGGAACAAATCGGGATAGTATTGTCGTTAGTGCTTTCATTTTATTTACCTGGCTTCGGTTAATGAGTTTTGAATTGAGAGACGCTAACTCGAAACTCATAACTCGGAACCCGAAACTTTTCTTAGTTTAATAATTCTCTTACATCTGTTACAAATCCCGTAATAGCTGCCGCTGCTGCTGTTAATGGACTGGCCAATAATGTGCGGGCTCCGGCACCCTGTCTTCCTTCAAAATTTCTGTTGCTGGTACTGATACAATATTTACCAGCAGGTATTTTATCTTCATTCATTCCTAAACAGGCACTGCATCCCGGTTGTCTCAACATAAATCCCGCTTCTTCAAAAATTTTATCAATGCCTTCTGCTATTGCCTGTGCTTCCACTTGTTTGCTTCCTGGCACTATCCAAACTTCTACATCATCCGCTTTATGCTTTCCTTTTATAAAGGAGGCTACCAGCCGCAAATCTTCAATTCTTGAATTGGTGCAACTTCCTATAAATACATAATCTATTTTTTGTCCTTTGATAGCAGCTCCCTGCGTCAATCCCATATACGTTAACGATTTAGCTAAACCTGATTTATCATTCTCATTGATCGTATCAACAGTTGGAATGGTTGCACTTACGCTAATACCCATCCCGGGATTGGTACCATACGTAATCATGGGTTCTATGTCTTCGGCTTTAAAATAATACTCCTTATCAAAAACAGCATCAGTATCGCTATATAAAGTTTTCCATTTATTAAGGGAAACCTGCCATTGTTCCTCTTTAGGGGATAAGGGCTTTCCTTTTATATAATTAAAAGTGATTTCGTCCGGTGCTATCAATCCGCAACGACCACCCATTTCAATACTCATATTGCAAATGGTCATTCTTGCTTCCATACTTAATGAGCGGATGGTAGAACCTGCAAATTCAATAGCATAGCCTGTTGCACCACTGGAAGTTATTTTTGAAAGGATATATAAAACAATATCCTTTGAAACAACACCTTTATTTAATTCGCCCTCGATATTGATGCGCATTAATTTTGGCTTGCTCTGTAATAAACATTGCGATGCAAAAACCATTTCCACTTCACTGGTGCCGATGCCAAACGCAATTGCACCAAATGCACCATGCGTGGATGTATGGCTATCACCACATACAATCGTCATACCGGGTTGGGTAATTCCGAGCTCAGGGCCAATTACATGTACGATACCCTGGAAAGGATGGCCTAGACCATACAATTCAACTCCATGTTCATGACAATTTTGTATCAATGCTTCTACCTGCAAGCGGCTCAATTCTTCTTTGATAGGCAGATGTTGATTTAGTGTAGGCACATTATGGTCAGCCGTTGCAATTGTTTGGTGTGGTCTTAATACTTTAATTCCCCGTTTATTCAACCCGGTAAAAGCCTGTGGACTGGTGACTTCATGAATAAAATGCCGGTCAATATATAAAACTGAAGGCCCGTCGTCAATTGTTTTAACGATATGCTTGTCCCAGATTTTTTCAAATAATGTGGCCCCCCCGAACTCCGTTCTTTCCCTTCGCTCTGCTCGGGAACCCGCAGGGGGGATTTTGTAAGAGTCATTATGGGTTTGAATTTCCATTTAATTGTGAATTCTAAAAGATTAATTAAAATGATTCTGGTTCAGTAATTAGTCCCCATTTAATCGATGTTTGCGGATGAATCCCATTCACACTCTTTTACTCCTTCTCTCTTTTCTTCTCTTAGTCTATGCCACAGCTGCTTTTAATTGGTATTGTTTAGCCATCAATGCAAGGTCCTCATCATTTACTTCTTTCTTACTGTCAGCTATTTTTACAAATTCACTGTATAAGCTATCTATATCATTACGGTTAAATTCAAAACCTAATTTTTGAAAGCGAAAGGCCAGTGCACTGCGTCCACTTCTTGCCGTTAGTACAATTTTTGAACTGTCGGCACCCACTTCTTCGGGGTTGATGATTTCATAGGTCAGTGAATCTTTTAAAAACCCATCCTGGTGAATACCGGATGAATGCGAGAAAGCATTACTGCCAACGATGGCTTTGTTAGGCTGAACCGGCATCCGCATAGTATCAGATACCAAACGGCTCATCGGGTTCAGCTTTTTAGATATTACGTTGGTATAAAGTCCCAGGTGCGCATGTTGTTTAATGATCATCACTACTTCTTCCAATGAAGTATTACCCGCTCTTTCGCCTAACCCGTTGATAGTACATTCAATTTGCCTTGCACCGGCGATAACACCAGCTATTGAATTGGCCGTTGCTAAACCAAGGTCATTATGACAATGACAGGAAATAATAGCTTTATCAATATTGGGGACATTATTAATGAGGTAAGCGATTTTTTCTCCATACTGGTACGGCAAACAATAGCCGGTAGTATCCGGAATGTTCACTACCGTTGCACCAGCTTTTATCACTGCTTCTATCACACGGGCGAGGTACTCGTTTTCAGTTCGTCCGGCATCTTCTGCATAAAATTCAATGTCATTTGTATATTTTGTTGCCCATTTTACTGCTTGTATGGCTCTTTCTAAAATTTCATCCTGTGTAGCATTAAATTTTGCTTTTATGTGCAGATCAGAAGTTCCGATGCCAGTATGAATCCTTGGCCGCTTTGCATATTTCAATGCTTCGCCTGCCGCTTCAATATCTTTTTGTACAGCCCGGCTAAGACCACAAACAGTAGCATTTTTTATCACTTTGGAAATTTCTTCCACTGATTTAAAATCACCCGGACTGGAAATAGGAAAACCAGCTTCAATAATATCTACTCCCAGGTCTTCCAGTTGCAGGGCCAGTTCTAATTTTTCGTTGCTATTCAGTTTGCAACCGGGTACCTGTTCACCATCCCGCAGGGTGGTATCAAAAATGTGGACTTTACCTTCTGCCATAATTAATTTATAAATTAGGTGAGATAAGATTTCAGGCTGCTTATTTTTGTAATGCCTGCCGGAACAATAATTTAAATTTAGTAACTGGGGGCTTACTATAATTTCAGCCCATTAATTGACTGTCTGCTAAAGTACCTTTAATGACAGGTTGATTAAAATCAAAATGGGGGGCCTTTTACACCATTTAAAAGGGTGGAAATTGGCTGAAACCCTTTACTGTATTGATTTTTAAGATTTATAAATTACGATGTCCAACCGTTCAACAGATGCCTTATTTCAGCTCATAAAATCACTTGAAAAGAGTGAAAAGCGCAATTTTAAGCTATTTGTGAAGCGGAACTCGGCTACAGAGGATTTAAAGATCATCCAGCTTTTTGATGCGCTGGATAAAATGGCCGATTACGATGAAAAGCTGCTACTGGCAAAAGCAAAAAGTATCCGTAAGCAGCAACTCTCCAATATCAAGGCACACTTATATAAGCAAATTCTCTCCAGCCTGCGGTTAATAAAAGAAGAAGATAATATTGATATTTATCTGCACGAACAGATGGACTATGCCCGGATATTATTTAATAAAGGACTTTATCTGCAAAGTCTGAAAGTGCTGGAACGGTTAAAGGAAACAGCAAAAGCTTACCACCAGCTTACTTATTTACAACAAGCGTTGTTTTTTGAAAAGAAAATAGAAACATTGTTTATCACCCGAAGTATGCAGGACAGGGCGGATAAATTATCGGCTGAAGCTGATTTGGTAAATGCACAACTTTCATTGGTCAATCAATTGTCTAATCTTTCCCTGCAGTTATACAGCTGGTATATCAAACACGGACATGCAAGAAATGAGAAAGATGTAAACGAGATTCAATCTTTTTTTGAAAAGCATCTTCCAACAGAAGCGTTGAATGCAACAGGGTTCTATGAAAAATTATATCTCTATCAATGTTATGTCTGGTATGCTTTTATCCGGCAGGATTTTTTACATTATTACCGCTACTCACAAAAATGGGTAGATCTATTTTCCGTCTATCCCGTTTTGCTGAAAGTGGAAACTGCCAGCTACATAAAAGGTATGCACAACCTGATGGGTGCACATTTCAATCTGATGAATCAGGAAAAGCTGGCACAATGCATAAAGCAGTTTGAACAATTTATCAGGCAGAAGCACCTGGAAGAAAATGAGAATAACCGCATCCTGGCTTACCAGTATTTGTATGCTGCAAGAATAAATCTTTATTTTTTGCAGGGCAGATTTACCAAGGGACTCCGTATGGTTCCTTTCCTGGAAGACATGCTGAAAGAGTATGGGCTTTACCTGGATAGTCACCGGGTATTGGTTTTTTATTATAAGATTGCCTGCCTGTATTTTGGTAGTGGCAATAATGAAAAAGCTATTGATTACCTCAATAGAATCATTAATCAAAAAGGTGATTTGCGGACAGACTTGCAGTGTTATTCCCGGTTACTGAACCTGATTGCTCATTATGAATTAGGCAATTTTGATCTGTTGGAATATCTTATCAAATCTGTTTACCGATACATGGCTAAGATGGAAAACCTGAGTAAAGTGGAAGAAGAGATGTTTGTATTTCTGCGGCATTCTTTTCATGTGGGTGCAAGAGCATTGAAGCCGGAGTTTGAAAAGTTGCTG
>JANMLJ010000364.1:0-1531 GCA_031372465.1 Chitinophagaceae bacterium
CCGCAAAGCCAAAACAAATAAACTGGCTATACAGTATGATAACGCTTTCCGGGTGCAGAAAGTAACGCGCTGGCCGGAAACATTTGATGGATATACGAGCGGAACAAATGGTTTTGCCAATAATAGTTTCCGGTATAACGGTCCTGCTTATGCGCCAGGTACTCAGTTATTTAATAATAAAACCGCTTTTTTCAGAACCGGCAGTTCACAAACCCATAACCTGGGCCTTGATTTCGGCTTTAAACAATCTGTATTCCGGGTATCCGGAAGTTATTTTACACAAAAAGGTGTAGTGCCTGAAAATGATTTTAAGCGGTATAATTTCCGCGTATCAAATACAACAAAGTTTTTTAAAGGCAAACTGGAAATATCACCCTCCTATGCTTATATCAGATCTGATAATAATAAAGTTTTAAGGAGTGCCGGTGGTTATTTACTTAGTCTTCTTATTTGGCCTTCCACTAACGACATTCGAAATTTTGAAAGCACAACCGGAGACAAACTGGATGTATTTGCCAACCTTTCTACCAACGGAGAATATGACAACCCCTTATTTAATGTAAAGAAAAACCGTAGCCGTGATGAAACGAGCCGTCATACGGCCACCCTCGGTATTAATATTAACCCTTATAAATGGTTGAGCATTGCCGGTAGATTTGGTTATGATACCTATGATATGAATGGCTATCAGTTTTACCATCCTCAATCTTTTTATGTGTCAGCAGGTTCTGGGGGGACACTGGATAATTACTGGAGAAAATATACCGGGTATAACCATACAATAACGGCTACTGCAAAAGGCAAATTGGGGAAAAATCTTAACCTGCGCTTTATGGCCGGAACCATGTGGCAGGATTATAAAACAGAAATGTTTTCAATCTATGGTACTAATATTGTTGATTCTGTGGGTGGAGTTAATAATGTGTTTGGAGGAAATGGCAAGATGTATAAGAATGGCAATTTTGTAACTGATGAAGACCTGAAGAAACTGTTACAAGGTACCGGTGCTATTCCTAACGACTTTGATAGCAGCACTACAAGGGTAAATACCCGGAACAGGTTGCTTAGAAATAATTTAATAGACCCGGTAACTAAATTAAATTTATATAATTATCAGTTGCTTCGTCAATTTGCTTATTTCGGAGAATTTGCCATCAATTACAAAAACCTTGTTTTCCTGAATTATACACATCGGTTTGAACAGGCTTCTACTTTACCGAAGAAAAACAGGAGTTATAATTATCCCGGTGGAAGTTTAAGTATCATCATGAGTGATATATTTCCGGCTATGAAAAAAGGAAGTGTTATCAGTTATTGGAAACTGAGAACATCCCTTGCAGGAACAGCCCGGTTAAATTCACCTTATTCTACTCAATCTGTATTTGTCAACAATTTTGCCAGTGGTGGCGGGTTTTCGTACGGATTTGTTAATAACAACCCGGACCTGGCCCCTGAAAAAAATCAAACTTTTGAGATGGGATCTGAATTCAGACTATTTAAAAGCAGGCTGAGTGTAGAAGGTACTTATTAC